>JAKSAU010000188.1 GCA_022361535.1 Desulfobacterales bacterium | reverse complement strand
TAGAAATACAGCAATTTATAGCTACACGCATGTGGAGAAAATCGAATATTCGACTTTAGAACCTCAAGGATGCACAAGCCTTTTTTTCATGGACGGGGAGTTCACATGTTAACCTGCAATCAACACCCTCACAGTTTTAAAAAAGAAACCCAAAACCTGCCCTCCATTTACCATAAAACATGGAACCCGTGGTTTGTGGTAAATGGAGAAATGGCTGGCCGAGCCCACGGAGAAGCGGTTCTGGACATGATGTCCACATTGAAAACCACTGCCTTTGACAAAGGTATACGAATCAAGTGGAATGGGGAAGGAGAATGGAAAATGTTATTCGTGCTATCGCCGGCTCTTTTAAACTGGTCAGTCTGCTTCTCGGATGGCTGGTCTCGCCCTACTGGTATCTTTTTACCGCTTTTGTCGGTTTGAACCTACTCCAGTCAGCCTTTACCGGATTCTGCCCCATGGAAAATATCCTGGAGAGAGTATTTGGTGTTTCACGTTGACATTCTTAAAAGAAATGACGACTCAAATTACCATTTGTTCTTTTTAGCGAATATCGCTTGCGTAGCAACAAAGTATTCGGCTAATATGTAGCCACTCAAATTTTTTCTTTAACTCTTACGATTTTAGACCAACGGGTATGTACGTTCAAAAAATGCAAGAAAACACCAGGTGAGTTCTAACAAGGAGGTAGAATGAGACGTTTGGGGTTAGCCGTTTTAATTTCCTTTTTCGCCGGTCTTGCAATATGTCCCTCTTCATTTTCCCGCTCTTTGGAAGTTGCGGCCAGGGTATCAGTCTGGCCGCCTGTATATTGGAAAGAAAACGGACAATGGACCGGTATGGACATTGATTTTTATACTGTTCTTGAAAAGGAAACAGGACTTGATTTTACCTTTCACAACCTTCCTTGGACAAGGGGAATCATTGGTCTTAAAAAAGGTACAATCACTCTTATGTCCCAGTTATCCAAGACCAAAGAGCGGGAGCAATATATCCACTTTATAGGACCGTACAATCATGAAGAGATAGTTCTTTTGGTGCGAAAAGAAAACCTGAACGTACCCATAGCAAGTTTAGATGAAATGGTCAGAGCTGCCAAAGAACAGGGGTTAAAAATCGGATTTTTACAGAATGTCTGGTATGGCGATGCTTTTAAGCAAAAAATCGAAACAGATCCTGAGTTTTCGAATCAGTTTGTTTTTGTTAAAGAAAACCTGGCAGAAATGCTTCTTTATAAAAGAATCTTTGGATATATTGAACAGCGCGTGTTCTTTGTGCATCAAATAAAAACCCAGCCCAAATATAAAGAGCTTGCCATTCATAACTTTACCCTGAATCGGGGGCCAATCTATTTTGGGGTCACTAAAAAAGCTGACCCTAAAATTGTTGAGCGACTTCGCAAAGGCGTCCAAACCCTCATGGAAAACGGCACGTTCAAAAAAGTAGAAACCAAATGGAAAAATTAAGTCTCAAGCCCCTTTTCAAGGCAACAACACCTATCTCAATCTGCCTTTGACCATACCCCCAGGCCTTTTTCAAACTGTATCGATCTATACATTTCATTGCTGAATGATAGCCTGACTGTTTTCCGATATCGTCTTGACAATGATCCTGTCTGTGTCTTACACTTGAGCTTAAATCTCCTATTATTGATAAGCACGAAATTAAAAAGCACAGAGAAGAGCGACACATTGCTCTGGAGAAACAATGGATAATTCCTCTCTGGTTTTCAAACCGGAAGACAACGATACCGGATCAGATGGTCCGGCTAAAAAACCGTGGAAAATTCTTATCGTTGACGATGAACCCGAGGTTCATACGGCAACCAAACTGGTTCTTGACGATTTTGAGTTTGAAGGTGCCGGACTGGAATTTATTTGTGCACACTCGGGCAAAGAAGCTGTTAAACTACTGGAAATACATGAAGATATTGCTGTAATTCTTTTAGATGTGGTTATGGAAACGCAACATGCCGGCCTTGATGTTGCAAGATTCGTAAGAGAAAAACTCAAAAACAGATTGGCGAGAATTATCCTTCGTACAGGTCAGCCGGGACAGGCTCCTGAGCGAAAAGTCATAGTAGAATACGATATCAACGATTATAAGCAGAAAACGGATTTAACTGCCCAGCATCTTTTTACTGCGATATATACGGCCATACGGTCTTACAGAGATATGCAGGCCATTGAAAAAAACAGAATGGGTTTAAAGTACATCATTGAAGCATCTGGAGACTTGTTTAAACAACAGTCCATCAAGCGGTTGGCCCAGGGAGTGCTCACCCAGATCTCCGCACTTTTCAGGCTTCAAAACTCCATATATCTCAGCAATGAGGGGTTTACCATGGCCCAGGGGCCAAAAGGGGAATGCGAAATGATCGCTGCCACCGGTAAGTATTGCCAAACGAGCGGCAGCCATGAGTGTATCCCCTTGGAGCCCGAATTGAATAGAGCATTCAAGCAGGTGGTAGAAGAAAAAAAGAGCCAGTATATTGAAAATAGTTTTGTGGGATATTTTCCCACCCAGAAAAAAAAGCATCACATTCTCTACCTTGAAGGATGCGAAAAAAACCTAAATGCTCAATACCAGGATTTGCTGGATATTTTTATAAAAAATGTGGGAATCGCCTTTGATAACAGATACCTCAACCAGGAGATCCAGGAAACCCAGCAAGAAATCATCCATCTTTTGGGCGAACTTGTGGAAAACAGATCAAAAGAAACCGCTTATCACGTCACTCGAGTTGGAGAATATATCGGGGTGCTTGGACGTGTAGCCGGCTATGATCCAAAAGAAATAGATCTGATAAAGGCAGCCTCTCCCATGCATGATGTGGGAAAAATGGCCATTCCTGATTCGATATTGCTCAAACCCGGGAAGCTGACCCCTGAAGAATTCACTCTTATGAAAACCCATACAGAGATCGGATATAAAATCCTTTCAACCTCAAAGCGCAAATTGTTGAAAATGGCCGCCACTATCGCCTACAGCCACCATGAACGATGGGATGGTACAGGCTATCCTCGTGGACTAAAAGGGGTAAAAATACCCCTTGCAGGACGACTGACCTGCCTTGCAGACATCTTTGATGCCCTGGCCAGCCAACGAGTTTACAAAGAAGCGTGGCCCATTGAAAAAGTTTTTAACCTTTTAATTGAAGAAAAGGGCAAAATATTTGATCCTCACCTTGTGGATGCTGCTTTCAAGGCAAAAGACCAACTTCTTAAAATCCGTGAAAGATATATGGACGATCCCATACAGGCCACGGCTTAACCCGTCTGGCTGCTTTTATCAGAGAAACAAAACCCTGGCTCCATACCAAAATCCTTTTCTCCTGATGGTGTCCAAATAACATATAAAGGAATCTCCCTTCCCGAACACACCTTTCGCACGTGAGAGGCAATACTTAACACCCTGTCTTGGGATACCGGTCCAAAAGTGTCATATTCTTCCTGTACAGCCAGACCTGACACATAAACATGATGGAAATCAACATACCCTTTTCTAAGCTTGGCCGCTAGTTGCGCCACGCGAAAAGGATCGTCGTTTATCCCCGAAATAAGTACCGTATTCCCATAAACCGGTATGCCTGTGCCTGACGTCTTTGCAGCCAAGTCAAGAAACAAAGGGGTGATCTGACCCGGATCCAGAAACCAGGTCTCAATTTCTACCCGCCTGGGCCGGGAAATGGAAAAATCAGCCAACTCGGCTAATTTACGAATGTGTTCTTCAGTGAATACTTCAGGTTTTTCCTGAAATGCCTGCCATCTCAGCCGGAAGTAAAAGGGTCTGTCATCAGTTCCGGACAGATCCCGGATACACCTGGTTATGAGATCCAGCTGCCTGTCGATCTCTTTGCCATCCCTGTTCCCTGAATCCGGAATCCTTAGGACAATGTCACTGATTTGAAGATTGGCCTTAAGATAGGCGATGGCCTCAGGGCAAAAAGAAAGATCCATTTCCACCCGGGTCGCATGGACCCGGTCCAACCCATTGCAAGGCCCCTGGATACCGGTAGCAAGCAAGGACTCTGGTCCGTGAAACCGAGCTTGGATCTCCTTAATCTTTTTGTCCTCAGCCCCAGAGTCCATATCAAGTCCGCTCTCTTTGGTGTCAATTGCATGCGGCCCGAGAAAAAGCTTTGGATCACCCATGTCAATGAGACATTTTACATCAAGGGTGCCATCGTTGTTCTCTCGAATACCATGAGCAAAGCCATTTGTGTCAAGCATGGATTTAAAGTAGGACCGGGTATAAGGGGTTCGGACCCAGATATGATCCAATGCTTTTTCATCCCTTTCCACTGCCCACCCGCTGGTATGCCATTCCATTTTACCCAAAGGGGTGGCCGTACATAATTTTGGTATGGCCCGGTCCGAGGTATGGGCTCTCAAATATGCATACGCTTCCATGGAAAGGGATATGGGGCTCCAATATTTTTGAGTCCCGTGAAT
>JAKSAU010000984.1 GCA_022361535.1 Desulfobacterales bacterium | reverse complement strand
GGCGCAGGTTTCTTATTTATAGCAGCTCTCAAATTAAATTTCCGATTGGCCTTGTGAACAAGGAGATCCAATATACAATTACCGGCCCGTTTATTCTAAGAAGCGGCTGCCGAATTTTTTTATAAAAATCCGCCTGATGCCTTCTTCTTAGAACAAACGAGCCTAAGAGCTCAAACGAGCAATACCTTCATTTTAGGATGCTACTGATAATTTATCTACACGCATTATAAGGAATATTTTTTTGAAAACCATTATAGTGAGAAGTTCAAGCTCGTGAGAGACCTAAATTAGTTTATTCCTTATGGTTTACGAACCTATCATCTGCTTGCCATATGTTGCTTTGATATATTTGGTTGGTTTGCCCAAGGCTTCCTTGACAAGACCTGGGACCTATAATATTTTAAAACGTCATTTTTAAAGGAATCCAGGATCATGTTAGACAGGCACGCACAAGAAAAAAAACAGTTTCGACAACTCTTCGAACAACAAGGACTTGACCGATTTGAAGAGCGTTTCCAGGTATTGGAATCCTTTTTAAAATTGGAACATCATGTCAGTCTTGATGAGATTATCGAACAACTCAAGACAGATGGTGCACAGGTCGACAGATCATTTTTGTCTCAATGCATGGAACAATTATGCCGGTTCGGGTTTGCAAGCCGTGTAGAGTTCGATCAGGATGAGAAAACTCTCTATGAGCACCGTCATTTAGGGGTGCATCATGACCATATGGTGTGTACCAAATGCGGTTCGATTCTGGAGTTTAAGGATGAGGCCTTGGAAGCACTCCAGGAAAAAGTGGCTAGGGATTATGGGTTTTATATGCTCCAGCATAAAATGGAGATTTACGGGCTTTGTAGTTCATGCCGAGCGTCCCGGGATGATCTGGTTCCTTTAAATAAAGCCAAAACCGGTGAAAAATTAGTCGTTAAGGATGTGGATGCGGGTAAAAAAATGCAGATGCGGATATCCGCTATGGGACTTAACATTGGCGATACCATTGAAATGGTATCCAGCAGTGTTGGCGGACAGGTGGTGATTGCAGTCGGACAAAACCGGTTGGTATTAGGTGCGGGGATGTCACAGAAAATATGGGTGAAAACAAAAGAGTCGTCCCAAACAGATCGATTTGGTTCTCCAAGTCTTCCTGATAAACGTTTTTACACGGATGCTTTACCTTTGAGCCGAATGCAGTCAGGCCAGGAGGGGCAAATTGTAAAGGTTACAGGGGAGAGTGTTCTGAGACGGCGTTTATTAGAGATGGGAATTAACAGGGGGACTACTGTATACGTAGTTAAATATGCTCCTCTTAAGGATCCCATAGAGCTTATGGTTAAAGGATATCATATCTCGTTACGCGTGGAAGAGGCTGCCAATATTCTTGTATCGAATATAAGATCTAAAAAAAGATAGGCTTTTAAGCTCGCTGTAGACTTCTGTTTTATATAACCATGTTGCATGTAACACCGCTTTTTTGATATACCGGACCGGAATGAGTTTAAGCTGAGTAATTGATTGGAGATACTTATGACTTTTGAAAATAAAACGAAAATAGCTGGATTTTTGGCTATTATTGTCCTTCTGGGCGCAATGATGGGTTCAGCGCAAGCATCTGAACGTTTGGCGGTTAAAGCCTCTATTGCAAACCTAAGGAATGGTGCAGGAACTAAACATAAGGTTCTCTGGCAGGTAGAAAAATACCACCCTTTTCTTGTTATCAGCAAGAAAAAGGACTGGTATGAAGTCAAGGATTTTGAAGGAGATACTGCTTGGATTCATAAGTCTTTACTCGGCAATATCAAAACGGTTATTTCTACAAAAACAAAATGCAATGTCCGGTCAAAACCAACAAAAAACAGTAAAGTGGTACTAAGAGTTGAGCGTGGGGTGCCATTTAAAGTGCTAAAACGCCAGGGTAACTGGATTCGTATCGAGCATGCGGATGGTGAAAGAGGTTGGATATACAAAACCCTTGTCTGGTAAGGATAGGGCTTTATTTGATAGAAAAAATATAAATTTTAACAGGTAGGATTAATTTAAATGTCGGATCAAGGGGTATCAAACGAACGGAAAAGAGAACTGGAAAAGATGGATCCTTTCCAGGAAGCATTGGTTAAAGGGTTGGCTTTTGCATCGGGTCATAAAAAACAACTGACTCTGGCTGTTAGTGCCGTGGTTGTTGTTTGTGTGGTTTTTTCAGCTATTATGTATAGCTTCAAACAGTCAGAAATAAAAGCATCCCAGCTTGTAGCCAAGGCCAGTGATGCCTATGAAAAAGCCTATGCAAAGGATAATGATGCCAGAAAAGGATTTGAAGCAGTCAAAGATGATTTTCAGGCGGTGCTTGATGAATATGCAAATACCAGCGCCGGGCGTATGGCATTGGTAACTTATGGTAAAATCTGCTTTGAAGCAGGCGAATATGACAAAGCATATTCTCTTTACTCTGAGGCTCTGTCAGCTGTGGGTAATGAGGCAGGAACTGAAAACTTTTTACTCTCTGCTTTGGGCAATATTGCTCAATTGAAGAATGATCCGGAAAAAGCCAAATCCTATTACCTTCAAATAGAAAGAGGGACATCTGACCTTTTAAAAGATGAAGCCCGATTTGCTTTAGCCCTTATCTATGAAGCAGAAAATGATTTAGCTGCCAGTCTTAAAATGTATGAGAAAATAGCCAATGCTGAAGGTAATTCAATGTATAAAGCCATTGCCCAAGCCAAGGTAGCTGGTCAGTAGAGATTACAGGGTCTATAGATAAAACTAAAAAAGGCTGCCTATTGGCAGCCTTTTTTAGAAAAGGAAAAAAAGATGAAAAAACTAACCGTTGGTTAGTTGTAAATATAAAAAGCAAGTTCTTTGCCAGGCTTTAAAAATCCTCTCACATTTTTTATAACATCCTGAAAATATTATTTTATCATCTAAAAAAATAATGAATCTCTAAAACTGAAAATTCCTGGGTTCTTGTGTGAAGTTCAAAATTTTGAACTTGTCTTTTGAACCTAATGCCCAAACATAGGGAAGTTCTTTTTAAAATAGGGTATTGGGGGCGGTTTAAAATTTTGAACTGATAAAGATGTGACTCTATTTACCGAGATTCAATTCCTTGTCCAGATTGAATTTTTTAAGTTTCTGGTTCAAGCCGCTTTTTCCAATGCCAAGAATCTGTGCCGCTTTAGTCTGCACATTCCCGGACATCTTCATGGCCCTCTTAATCATTCGCTTTTCAACTGCGGCGAGAGTCTCTGCAAGCCCAACTCCTTCGGGGATTCCGTCCAATTGCAATGTGTTGCCTTTAGGGTTTCTGATTTGGGGGGGCAGATCTGATGCGAAAATTAAATCTGCACCAGCAAGAATGACTGCCCGTTCGATGACATTTTCAAGTTCTCTTACATTACCTTTCCATTCGTAATCGCAAAGGACTTGTATCGCATCTTTGGAAATTCCTTTGACAGGTCCGGCAGATTCCGGTCCTTGAGTATACTTCTGGACAAAATGATTTATAAGCAGGGGAATGTCTTCCTGACGGTCTCTTAATGGCGGCATGCCGGCTTTGACTACGTTTAAGCGGTAATAAAGGTCTTCCCTAAAGTTCCCTTTTTTTACTTCGTCTTCCAACACTTTGTTGGTAGCAGCAATTAACCTGAAATCTACCTGGATGGATTGAGTACCGCCTACCCTTTCCACGGTCCGTTCCTGGAGGACTCTTAAAAGTTTGACCTGAAGTGGCATAGGCAGTTCTCCGATTTCGTCAAGAAACAACGTGCCTTTGTCTGCCAGCTCGAATCTTCCGCGCTTTAAGTTTGCAGCCCCGGTGAATGCACCTTTTTCATGTCCGAAAAGTTCGCTTTCCAACAAAGACTCGGCAAAGGCGGAGCAGTTAACTGCGACAAGAGGGTAATCTTTTCTCAGGCTGTTATAATGGATGGATTTTGCAACCAACTCCTTTCCGGTACCGCTTTCACCCTCTATAAGCACAGAGGCGTTGGTTGGCGCCACTTTTTTTATAATTTCGTATAGCTCCTGCATGGGTTTGCTTTTACCGATGATGTTGTCGAATTGGTACCGTGTACGGATGGCATCTCTTAAAATTGTATTTTCCTGGACAATTCTGTACATGGACAGAGCTTTGGCAATATGAGCAATGAGAGCTTCATTTTCGAAAGGCTTTAAGATAAAGGTGTATGCGCCTTTATGCATGGCTTCCACAGCCTTTTCAACACTTCCGAATGCTGTCATGATAATAACCGGCAGGTCGGGCTTTATCTCTTTAATTTTTTCAAGCAAGTCAATACCTGACATACCAGGCATTTTAACATCGGAAAGAACCAAATCAATGAACTGGGAGTTAAGAATGTCCAGGGCTTCCATGCCACTGGACGCAGTAAAAGGCTTATACCCCTCTTCTGCAAGCACCTCGCCAATGATCATGGGATAGTGTTTTTCATCATCTACAATCAGAATGTTTTCCATCTTTTCTTACTCCTGGGTTGCTTCCTTTGCTGAGGGAAGGGCGATCTCTAGTGTTGTACCACCTGATGAAGTATTGGATATATTAATACTTCCCTGATGAGCTTCAATTATATTTTTTATAATACCCAAGCCCAGCCCTGTTCCGGTTTCCTTAGTTGTAAAGAAGGGGGTCCATATCTTTTTTAAATCATCTTCATCAATGCCATGCCCTGTGTCCGTAAAACTGATATGAACGAAACCCGTCTCATACCAGGTAGTAATAGTTATACTGCCCTTTTCATTTTCCATAGCCTGAAAAGCATTCAGGAAAATATTTAAAATTGCCTGATAAAGCATGGCAGGATCGGCAAGAATCTCCGGCAGGTTGTTCTGGAAATCTTTTATTATCCTGACATTTTCCTCCTTGGCTTTCGGTGCCAGGAAAATAAGGTTCTTTTCAATTATATCCTCTATGGCACAGGGCCTGAGGTCAGCAACTATGGGTTTGGCAAAGTCTAGGAAATCTTTGATGATTCGATCTAATCGAGTTGACTCTTCTACAATGATTGCAGGTATATTGCTTGAAGGATCCAGGCGGGCCATCTTTTTTCTCATCAGTTGAGCACTGCTTTTGATAATTCCTAATGGGTTGCGGATTTCGTGAGACACGCCTGCAGTCATTTCACCAATAGCAGATAAATGTTCAGCACGCCTTAATTTTTCTTCAAGTCTGAGCCGCTCTTCGGCCCTGCGTTCGATTATCTTTTCTCCATGCTTTACTATGAACCTGAGCACAAGAAAAAGCACTCCCATAATGCTTGCACAGCTTGCCACGATCAGACCTTGTAGTTTGAATACCTGCTGGTAGTCATCTGATACATCTCGTATAATTTCAATGACACCGATTACCATTCTGTCCTTGTTTCGGGATAACTGGACCTCCTGAATCAAAGGTGCAAATGTGACTATTTTGGTTTCTTTGGGAAACCAGAACATCAACTCTATAAAACTGCCTTTTTGGATAAGTTTTGAGGTGGATTCATTTCTCATGGCTTTTTCATAGTGAACCCCACCGGCGTTTTGCCGGCCGATATATGATTTGTCAAAACTGTAGCCGATAATATTGTCTGTTCCGTATATGTTAACCATGTCAACATGGAAACTGTGGAGTGTTGATTTAACAACGGTGTCAAGGAGTTGGTGCTGGGTCTTTTCTCTTAATTTTATTTCGCCATGTTTGAAAACAACCGGTGCAACAAATCTCAAAAAGATTTGGTGGTTCAGGTTTTCCACCAAAAGCCGATTGTATTCCTTACTCTTTTCAAGGAGTATATTTCTTACCCAATGGGCGTTTAGGGCTGCTATTACTATGGTAGCCGTGAGCATAACGATCAGACTTGAAATAGTAAATGCTTTAACCAGGACAAATGGGCGGGTGCCTTGGGTAAGGTTGGTTTTTTGGGTCAATTTTTTCACACTTTTTGTGTTTTTATGAAATATAGTTCATAAATAATTGGCTTTTAATTTGACAAATACTTAATTTATTTGCTATTCAATCGTTTAAAAGTCGGATTATACTTGACTTTACGTGTATATCGTATCAAATATATAGTCATATTAGTTAGGAGATAGCAATACAAATAACAATTGGCTTCTCCGTTCAGGCCATTTGCGATAGCCCAGTTTAAGGATAAAGGCGTATGGTATTCGGAAAAAAAGATCATCTTGTGGGTCTAGATATTGGATCTGCTTTCGTAAAAGTGGCTGAACTCAAAATATCCAAGAAAGGAAATTTTCTGCAGAAATTCGGCATAGCCCCTGTACCGCCGGGAGCTGTTGAAGAAGGCCGGATTGTCGATATGGAGAGTCTTGCCGGAATAATTCGCTCTTTGTTTAAATCCCAAAAGATTAGAGAAAAGAATGTTGCCATTTCTACTGGTGGCCATTCGGTGGTAATAAAAACCATCAGTACTCCCAATGTTTCTGAAGAAGAACTCCATAAAAACATCAGGGCAGAAGCTGAGCAGTATATACCTTACGATATAGATGATGTGAATATTGACTATCAAATATTGGGAGAAAGTGAATACTCAGCAGAACAGATGAATGTTCTTCTTGTCGCAGTAAAAAAAGATCTTGTTGCAGAATATATCGAGTTGATACAGATGGCTGGCTTGAATCCCAGCATTATTGACGTTGATGCATTTGCCTTGCAGAATCTTTTCGAAACTCTTCCAGGTGAAGATCCGGAAACAGTGACTTTGCTGGTTGATGTGGGGGCCTCAAAAACATCCCTGAATATCCTCAAAGATAATAACTCAATGATGATGAGGGATATGATGACAGGGTGTAATCACTTAATTGACTCGCTAAGTGAACGTCTTGAAATCGACCGGGAGTCAGCATTTCGGATTGTAATAGGAGAAGAACCGCCAAGCAGCCCTGAAACTGCGGCTGAAATTTATGAAGCAATTTCCAGTGGCTGGTGCGCTGAAATATGTGAAGTCGTTCACACGTTTGAGTCTGGAACCAACGATATTAAACTTGAGAAAATTGTCCTCAGTGGCGGTGGGGGATTCATACAGAATCTTTACCAAAACCTGAGTTCTGAACTGAGTGTACCGGTTTCCAAAATTGATCCGTTTGGGGGACTTATTGTTGACTCCAAAAGGTTCAGTGATTTGGAAATATTTAAACTTCAGGCCCCTATAGCACTGGGGCTTGCCATGAGACGAGTGGATGACAAATGATAAGAATCAACCTTCTGCCGTTTAGGCTAGCCCGAAAAAAAGAAAATATACGTCGTCAGGTATCTATTTTTCTTCTTAGCATTGCTTTGATAATTGTTGCTTTAGTCTGGGTCACCTTAAGCGTTGAGAGCAAAATATCTCAAACAAAAAACAGAATCGAATCTGTTAAGGCGGAAAGCCTAAAATATAAGAAACAGGCTGATCGCGTTACTGCAATCAAGAAAAAACTTAAAATTCTAAACGATAAATTGAACATTGTAGCTTCACTTAAAACTAGGAAAGATGAGCAACAAATATTACTGGAAGAGCTTGCTGATAGGGTTGTGAAAACCAGAATGTGGCTTTCCAGTATAGATGCAGATAGAAATAAAGTGGTACTTAAGGGTGTAGCCTTTGATAACCCCACTATTGCAGATTTCATGAGAAACCTTGAACAATCTCCACTTTTTGGGGTTGTAGATCTAAAACGGTCAAAAGTAAAAAATTATGCAGGTGGCGTCAGTTTGAAGGAATTTGAAATTTCATGTTCAAAAAAACAACCTGCTTCTGCAAAAACCTCTCAAAAGGGCAAAGAACCCAATAAGGGGAAGAAATAATGGCCGAAGAAAAAACTGAGAAAAAGACTGCTAAAATCCAGGCACAAATTGATACCCTATTTTCTATAATCGGGGCGTTAACGAAAGTTCAGCGTTTACTTATCTGTATTGGCACTATCCTTTTGATTGGTGGGGGCTTCTACTATTTTATTTTCGCCCCAAAACTTGAGACCCTTAAACTAACCCAAACAGAACTTGAAAATCAGCAAAAAAAATTGGCAATATATAAGGCTAAGGCCAGGTCCCTTAAAAAAGTTGAAAAGCAAATGGCTGAAGCCCAGGAACGATATAATATAGCCATGACTGCACTGCCGGATAATAAAGAACTACCGTCCCTGCTTGATGAAATTTCAAAAGCTGGGAAAAATGCAGGCCTTGAAGTACAGTTGTTTCAGCCCGAGGCGGCTGTAACCCAACAATTCTACAAAGAAATACCTCTATCAATGACAGTTCAAGGTCGCTATCATCAAATGGCTGATTTCTTTTTTCAAGTAGCAGGTTTGAACCGTATTGTAAATGTGCCGACTATGTCCATGAAACCGGCGGAATCAGGCAAAGGGAAACATTTTAAAAATTCTATTCAAATGAAATGTTCGGCAGTCACATATATGTTTTCAGAGCAAAAGCAAGCCAAAGGCAAAGGAAAAAAAGGGAAGAAATCAAAACGAGGATAATGGGCATCTGGTATGGCAAAACTCATTAGAATATGTTGTATGGCGGGACTGAGTATCATGTTACTCTGCCTGACAGCCTGCAAAGAAGAAGCAACGGTAAATTCGCAAGAGCCTGCGGCAGTTGTGTCGAAATCCATCAATAAGCCTAAACAGGCATCTAAGAAAACAGCAAAGCCCAAAGTAGCCAATAAAAGCGAACAATTAAAAAAAGAAAGTGCCACAGAAAAATTAGGTAAAAACTCCAAACCAGTTTTTTCCGAAAATAGAGCTTCTATTGAGAAACAAGCGGGAGTTAAGAATTCTGGTGATTCCAGCACCGTTAAAAAATCAGAGATAACCACAACGTTGTTGAAATATGATACCAAAGGACGGGTTGATCCCTTTATCCCCTTGCTTAGTGAAAAAAAAGAGCCCACCCCTCCTGCTGTCGGTGTTGATGGCAAACAGATCAAGTTGAGACCTAAGCGGATATTAACACCATTGGAAAAAATGGACATAAGTCAAATTAAGCTTGTTGCGGTGATTGAGATGAAGGGCCGCTCAGTAGCCATGGTTGAGGAAGCCAGTGGTAAAGGATATGAAGTGAGTGTTGGTACTTATATGGGTAAAAACAATGGCCAGGTGACTGCCATAAATTCTGACGGAATCACGGTCAAAGAATATGTGAGAGATTTTAAAGGAATTCTCC
>JAKSAU010001155.1 GCA_022361535.1 Desulfobacterales bacterium | reverse complement strand
ACTCGATTTTTATGATTTATATAATCAATATGGTGTTGTTTTAGCGACTTTTCCTCTTTTACAACAATCTGCACCAAAAAGTATCGATCCTTCCACGCTTATATGGTTCATTAATCCAATTTATGGTCAAAAATCATTGGTAAACCAACCCAATGGCGATTATTCAATTAATGCAACAAGCTTTTACGATTATATAACCATTGTAAACAAAGGGCGCATTATTAAACCAGTATTTTACTTCCCTTTTGAAGATGATTTGAAGGATGCATCAGGAAATGAATTCGAACTGAAAGGATCAAATGCACCAATATACACTACTGGAACGATTGGAAAAGCAGTTCGGTTAGATGGTTCCAGTGATTATTTTGATATTACCCAACAGGGTATGATTAATACTGGTGCTTCACCATTCACTGTTTGTGCATGGGTTTACAATACGCAAACTTCCGCTGAAAGGGAGGGCGATCCCGATGCAGAAATTATCATTCACCAGTTGCAAGGTAGAGTTGTGCTGCAACACTTGGTGGGAACTAATCAGTCTACTTTAGGTACATGGATTGGCGGGGCATCACACCAGCTTACTGGTATCGAATTTAAGCCAAATCAATGGCAACATGTTGCCATGGTTTGTAACCCGGGTACCAAAACACACACTTATTACATCGATGGAAAAAAAACAGGACAAACAACCAGCGCAAATGCCTTTGAAAGTGTGAATTATGGATTTAGAATTGGAGCCCATAAAAGTGGTGTTCAGGCATTCTGGCATGGATTAATCGATGAAGTGTATATGTTCCGAGGAGAATTAACGGGAGCACAAATTAAGGAAGTTATGGATAATAAAGAAATTACGGATTTAAAAGAAAACAAATTAGATGTGCATGAATTACAGGTATATCCAAATCCAACACGCGATTACCTAACTGTTTCAGGAATTGAGGCAATCAAAGAAATTCGATTGATTGGAATGGACGGAAGAACAGTTAAAAGATATGATGATTCAATCAACATTTACATGGGAAATATTTTCAAAGGTTATTATTTCATCCAAGTTGAAACAATCGATGGAAACAGGTATCTCAATAAACTTATAATTATATAACAGGTCATTTCTTGTAACTCATTTTACCAATTTGTAATATAAAACTTCGTAAAATCACCAATAGCGTATAAAAAAAGCATTAATATTACTTTAAATTTCGTTTAAAAGTTCTTGCTTATTACTTTTGAAGCAGGTTGAAGTAATTCTCAATAATGAAAAAACGATACGATTTTTTAGTCATCGGCAGCGGTTTGGCCGGTTTGAGTTTTGCATTAAAAGTGGCAGACAAGGGAAAAGTGGCCATATTAACTAAAACTAAGCTCGACGAAACCAATACTTATTACGCACAGGGAGGTATTGCGGCGGTAACTTATGCTCCCGATAATTATGAAAAGCACGTGACAGATACCATCGATGCAGGTGCTGGCATGTGTAACGAAGAAATTGTTAGGATGGTTGTAAAGGAGGCTCCACGCCAAATTGATCAGCTAATTTCCTGGGGAACGCATTTCGATAAAGAACCCAATGGTAAGTTTGACTTAGCTCGCGAAGGTGGGCACTCGGAACATCGAATTCTGCATTATAAAGATCAAACAGGTAAAGAAATTCAAAGGGCTCTTCACGATAAGGTTAACAACCATAAAAATATCGATGTGTTTGAAAAGTTTTTTGCCATCGATTT
>JAKSAU010000691.1 GCA_022361535.1 Desulfobacterales bacterium | reverse complement strand
GGGAGATCACGCCTGAGCTAACCTACCGGCCAAAGCAGTTTAAAATTTGTACAGCGTTTCCGGAAAACCGGCTCGGTATTCCGGGTCAGGTTCAGCGACTTGTTAGCCATCAATTAATTTGCCTTTGAATTGCTTTTTGGGCAGAATTTGAAAGATCATAAAACATTTTTATATATTCCCCTTTGTGAAGTGTTACATCCCATGTCCGTTGGAACTGATTGGTTGAAGATGCATACCTTTCGATGGTTGCATTGATAACTCCTGCTTGGGGCTCTGTATGCCAATTTGCAACTCCTTTTCCACGAATTTTGAACATGAAACCATGGCCCTTGAATTCCATATTGACGTATCCACTTTTAAAATTGATATTTGATAGCCAAAAAGCCAGAGATTTTTGGGTCCTTGTAGCGTGAGCCAGACACGGAATAGATTTTGAAGTAAAATCTAATCTAAAGAAATCGTACCCGCTTGTTCCCTCCCAAATACCATTTATTGAAGTACGATTTACAGGAGGGTATGGTGCTTCAGTTGCCTCTCCATTTTGAAAGAGAACAAATATACTAATAATTGTAATTAAGACATATTTCATAGTGCAGCCTTTATTATGGCTAACGTTTGAACTGACGGGCCGCGCCATAGTGCTTGAAAAAGGCGGCTGAGATGCTCGCGGTCCCGTCCAGTGATTGGTTATGTTCCCACTGTTCGAAAAATAATATAAAAAATTATAATCGACGGCAGTAGAGAACAAGAAACTATTTTCTCAATCTTTCCTATACTATCTTTTTTAATCATGGGTCCTATAAAACTGAATATTGAAGGAATAAAAGCCCATGTTAAGCACAGAGCAACGCCTATCAAATATTCCTTTCTTAATCGATTTTCAGTATCTGTAAAATATCGGAACCAATAGCTTCCAGCACCATAGATGAATCCCAAGCAGATTAGATTTGAAATACGTATAAGAATTTTCATTTTTTAAAACATAACGTTTGAGTTCAGGAGCCACGGGGTAAACGTGACTCCGATTGAATATCAGTTTTTTAAAGTTTCCGATCATTTGATAAAAGGCCGCCCCTCGTGGTCCCCTGGAACGTTGGGTTATTTGTCAATTGGTTGAATATCAACTATGTCAATCGTCGTAAAATCAATTTTAAAAGTTGGTTTTTGAGGACGCAAAGTTTCATTAATCGTGATTGATTGCTTGGCTGAAATTGGAACCCAAATGGTTATTGTTCCCACAATGTCTATCTTTTCAGTTTTAGGTGAACCTGCTGCGAATTTGCGTTGGTTCAGTTTTATTTGAATTTTAGCTTCAAGATCCTTTTGAGTGTTATTGGTTGCTTGAAAGGACACTATATACTGGCCGTTCGCATATTCCCAATTTAGGTTAGAGACTTTAATTTGATCCTTTGGGATTATAAGAATAGTAGCGACAGCTATTCCAACAAGAACCAATACTCCGTAGATTATTTTTTTCTTTAGATTCATCTTGCTATGGGTACTGACACATAACGTTTGAACTAACCAGCCGGCCCAAAGCCTCTGGATGCTGTAACACGTCTTAGGAAAACCGGACAAGTTATCCCGGTCTGGTTAAGTGATTTGTTAGATTGGGTACGTTCGTAATAAAGTGGGTTCGGAATGCCATCTGAGTCTATATCTAATTGGATTGGAACTCCTTCGGGCAAGCCTGCGCCAGGCACTGCTACTTTATAGTAATAGGTGGATTCAAATAATGAAAAAGACTTCCATGCGCTTTGAATGAGAACCTTCTGCCCCTGTTGTAAAGGAACTCTGTATGATACAAAACGATTGCTTGCTCCTGGTGGAGACGTCAGTGAAACAACCAGTATTTTTTCTTTATCTGGAAAGTCGTTCCAGGCCAGAGCGGTTACCTTCCCCAACACGAGGAATTCTTGACCGATAAGGTTTGAAAAAGGTTCTTCTAAAGATACTTCTGTGTCTGAAGGCCAGAATGGAACCTGATAACCGCCTACCCCAATGACAATTAAGCAAACGATGAGGCCTAACGCAGTTAACGTCATCCACATTATTATGGACAAAGCTCTCCGAAATATTGGATGAGAAGATATCATATTAGAGCTTTCATATTTCCATTGTCATCATTGGTGCAATCTAACCATTGATTATCAGGTCGATTTTCCCTGATAAGTTGTAAATATTCCTGTTATCAGGGAAAGTCTGAATGTATATAGAAAAGATTGAATTCCCTGACCTGAATAATAAACACTGTGAATAATAATCATTTCCTAAATG
>JAKSAU010000228.1 GCA_022361535.1 Desulfobacterales bacterium | reverse complement strand
TTCGCCCTCGCCAACCCCGATCCCGAAATCGACCCCGAACGCGCTCGTGCCGCGCGCCCCGACGTCGTGATCGCGACGGGCCGAAGCGATACCCCCAACCAGGTCAACAACGTGCTCGGATTTCCCTACATCTTTCGGGGCGCCCTGGACGTCGGGGCGCGGGAGATCAACGACGAGATGAAGATCGCCGCGGCGCGGGCGATCGCATCCCTCGCCCGCGAACCGATCCCCGAGGTAGTAACTCGCGTGTACGACCAGAAAGCGTTTCAGTTCGGTCCCGACTACATTCTTCCCAAACCGTTGGACCCGCGGCTGATCACGACGATCGCGCCGGCGGTGGCCAGGGCGGCGATCGATACCGGTGTCGCGCGACGCACGATTGCCGACTGGCCGGACTACGAGGCGCACCTGTTGGAACGCGTCGGTATGGGCCAGAAACTCATAACCGGGACGATCGGTCGCGCCCGACGCGATCCCCGCACCGTGGTATTTCCCGAGGCGCTCGATTACGAAGTGCTCAAGGCGGCGGCGATGGCGGCGTCCCATGGTGTCGCGCGGCCCGTGCTTCTGGGTCCGGTGGATCAGCTCGAGCGTCTTATCGCCCGCCACGCCCTCCACGATCTCAAAGGCGTGCGTTTGGTAGATCCCGCCGAGGAGCCGAAGCGGACGGAACGCTTTGCCGACACGCTCTATCGCAGGCGCCAGCGCCGCGGACTCGCCAGCGGCGAGGCGCGCAAGCTCATGGAGGATTACAACTACTTTGCCGCCGCTCTGGTGGATGCGGGGGAGGCCGACGCCATGGTAAGCGGTAGAACGCGTCCCTACCCGCAGATCATTCGTCCGGCGCTCCATATGATCGGGACCGCACCCGAGGTCCGTCGCGTGTCGGGTCTCTACATCGTCACGACGCGCCACGGCACGTACTTCTTCGCCGATACTACGGTTAACGTCGATCCGGACATGGATATCTTCATGGATATCATCGCTTTGACGATTCAGCGCGTGCGTGATTTCGATGTGGAGCCGGTAGTGGCGATCCTATCGTACTCCAACTTCGGCAGCGCCCCCGGCGAGCAGGCGACGCGCATGGCGGAAGTTGCGCGCCTGGCCAGGAAGCGCTTTCCCGACGTAACGATCGACGGTGAGATCCAGGCCAACATCGCCCTCGACCCCGAGCTTCTGGAACGGACGTATCCCTTCAGTCGCCTCGTGGGAAAACGCGTCAACACCTTGATATTTCCCAACCTCTCCTCGGGGAACATCGCCTACAAGCTGCTGGGCCGCATGGGCGGCGGCGAGTTGTTGGGTCCCATCCTCTCGGGGATGCGCCGGCCGGTACATATCCTCCAGATGGGCGCCGAAGCGCGGGAGATCCTGCAAATGACGGCCGTCGCGGTACTGGACGCGCAACGCCACGGGTGAGCTCGTCCCCGAAGGCACGTGTGATAACTGAGGCGTAAGCGGGTAGCGCCGTCGATCACTCGGCAAACAGGGCGTCTGAAGTCGCGCTCGCCGCCACCATCCGCCCGCGGGTCACAAACAACTCGACCGCTGCCGCCTACGGCGGTCGTTGGGAAACGGAGGGGCCGACGGGGAAAAGTCGAACCGGGCGATTTCATGGAACGTGACCTTTCCAAGTGGGACTATCGGCACCAGATATCACGATGAAAAAACTTGACGGCTTCGGAGCTTCGGACTTTCACGAAAATGTTCACATTTACGTACAACTTCAGTAATGAAAATTTTTTGAAAACAATGCAAATCAAAGACGCTTATCAGCGCCAAAGCATGGCGAACGCTCTGTTCCCGATACTGAAGAACCGCAGCAAAAAACGCCGGAAAGTACCCCATCGTTACCGGGATGTACTCCCGTGAGTCCAAGATGACTTAGGCAGATGCGAGGGGAGCGACGGTACTCGATCTGATCCAACGACGTCGGTATAGTGACGGAACAACGGGTGGTGTCTCCGGGTTGTCGCAGCGGTGAACGGGTCCTCATAGAGCCCTACGGGAGAGGAAGGCCATGACGCACAAGACGAGAAAAACCAGGTCGGCTGAAATCGTATCCGTACTGAGTAATGCTCCATTCTTGGCGGCAGTCCCATTCATCCTGATCAACCACATTGGCAGGGGTTTCGTCGGTGCCCTGCTGTTCG
>JAKSAU010001300.1 GCA_022361535.1 Desulfobacterales bacterium | reverse complement strand
GTGGATTTTTTGAACGGCATTGCCGCCGCGTTTCAGCCGGACAAGGGGACCCTTTTTCTATACAACGATCATGGCCAGATCCTGGCCCATCCCCGTATCACCTCCTCCAGCGACATGGCCGTAAAAACCGTTGACCAGGCCGTTCCGCCGGGCCTGGATATGGACAGGGACGCGCTGGCCGCACTGCCCGAAAACCGGATTACCCGGAAAGACGGCTTTCTGATATTGAAAGCGGCCCTGTTTCAGGCGCCCTGGCAGGTCGTTTACCTGGAACCTCTGCCCGGGCTCTGGACCCGGATTAAGACAGGCGTCGGGCCGGGAACCATCCTGTTGTTCACGGGGCTGCTGGCCCTTGTTTTGCTCGTCCTGATGTCCACCCACTATCTATTTGTCGTGCCGGCGGACAAGTTCATCAAGTTCATCCTGGACTGCAGCCAGGGGCGGCGGCCGGCTCCCCCCTACGGGGTACCGCGCATGTGGAAACCCTGGTTCGCCACCATTGACCGGACCTTTGAGGAGAATGAACAGTTGACCGGCCGGATCCGGCAGTACAATGAAGAACTGGAGGTCCGCGTGACCCGGCGAACGGCGGAACTGATCCGTCTCAATACCACGCTCAATGCGGAAATCCTGGCCAGGGAGAAGGCCCAGGATGAAGAGCAGCGGATGGCAAGGATCCTGGACCAGGCCATCTCCCAGTCTCCGTCCGGTATTGTGATCGCCGATGCACCGGATATGCGAATCCATACGGCCAATCGAGCTGCATTCGAAATCCGCGGGCAACTGCCGGACAAGATATCTGAACAGCATGTCCGGATGGCTTTCGATGACTGGGAAATCTTCGATACGGAACTCCGACGCTACCCAGTGGAAAAACTGCCCCTGTTCAGGGCCATCCGCGGGGGGGAGATTGTCCGGAACGAAGAGATCATCGTCAAGGATCTCCAGGACAGGGACCACTGGCTCATCGTGAACGCTTCACCGGTGACGGACAGCAGAGGAGAGATCGTGGCCGGTATCGTTATCTTTCACGATATAACGACCAGAAAACAGATTGAAAAAGAAAAGCTGGATGCGCAGAAATTCGCCCTGGAACAGGCCAAGCATGCCCTGGTGGGACAGGTGGCCGGAAAAATGGCCCATGACTTTAACAATATCCTGGGCGTTATCATGGGGAATGCCGAACTGGCGTTAGTTGAATGCCGGAACCGGGAAATGAAGCGGATCTTCTCGCTGATTCTGGGACAAACCCACCGGGGAAAGAACCTGACCAAAAACCTGGTGGCCTTTGCCAGGGACCAGGAACCCAAACAGGCGTTTTTCCACTTGAACGGAAAGATTGACCTGGTCCTGGATCTCATGAAAAAAGACCTGGCCCGGATCTGGGTGGAAACCCGGTACGAACCGGATCTTCCCAAACTGCTGGCCGATCCGGGCATGATCGAGCATATGCTGGTCAACCTGATCCAGAACGCCGTCCATGCCGTGAGCAGGGCAGACCGGCCC
>JAKSAU010000027.1 GCA_022361535.1 Desulfobacterales bacterium | reverse complement strand
TTCCCGGCTGCCGGTATGGATATCAAAGTCATTTCCCAAATAAGCTGTTGCAATAGCCGCACATTGCAAATGAAGGGATGGGCGCACATTACCCCACTCAGTTTTTATCCCCACCCCTTGTTTGAGTTCCGACAATTTAACCCGCTTTAGCAAGGTAAAATCCCTTGGGTTCTGCTTTTCATATTCATCCAGGTCCACTGTTGCACCCAGCCTGATTTTATTTACATCCACCTTGGACAACTGCCCGTATCCGCTGAGGCTTGACAGATCAAAATAAACCGAATGCAGTTTTTCATAGGCATGATTTTGATTAATCAGTTTGCGGGTCAAATCCGTCATTTCCCCAAAATGCTCAGATACTTTGGGGTAAGCCTGGGCTTTTCGAACTCCCAATCGGTCTAGATCAGATTTAAACCGTTCCAGATGGGGATTGGTGAATACGTCCAGGTTTGTTTTAGCAGCCCTTGCCCCCTCAATGGTTTTATCGTCATAATCCGTTATGTTAACCACATGGTTCACTTTAAAGTCTTGGTATTCAAGATAACGGATGAGCAGATCCGTAAACACATAACGCCGGAACTGCCCGATGTTAAGCCGCCTATGAATCGTAGGGCCGCAGGTATAAATGCCGATATCTTTGTCGCCCTCAGGGCCAAACGGTTCCTTTTTCCGGGTCAAAGAATTGTACAGGTTCAAATGAATATTCTTCTTTACGGAAAACAGGTCTGTAGATAGGTATCTTTCCCCGGAGTCAGGAAGAATGGCAACAACAACACCTTTTTCAATACGTTTTGCCTCTTCCAGGGCAACAGCCATGGCCGCCCCGGAACTCATGCCCACAAACAAGCCTTCGCTTTTTGCCAGATTCCTGGCAGTTTCAAACGCTGTATCATCGTCAATATGCACACAAGTATCAAGAACAGACCTATCAAAAATTTCAGGCGTATAGGATTCCTTCATATTTTTTAAGCCTTGGATGCCGTGACCAAGATAGGGCTCGGCGCAGACAATCTGGATGTCGGCATCTTTTTCCTTGAAATACCGGGACAGCCCCATAAGCGTGCCTGAGGTACCCACAGTGGCGACAACTGAAGTCACCTGGCCGCCCGTCTGCTCCATGATTTCAGGGCCTGTAGTATGATAGTGGGCCTTCCAGTTGGCATCATTGTTGTATTGGTCAGTAAGAAAATATCGATCAGGGTACTCCCGTGCCAGACGATAGGCTTCTTCAATGGCCCCATCAGAGCCCATATGCCTGGGCGTAAGAATTATCTTAGCACCCCTGGCTTTCAGGATTCGTTTGCGCTCTTCACTGGCGTTCTCAGCCATAGTCAGTGCGATCTTATATCCTTTTACCGCACAGATCATGGCAAGGCCTATGCCTGTATTCCCTGAAGTGGCCTCAATAACGGTCTTTTCGGGGGTTAGTTCTCCGTCTGCCTCTGCCTGGTTGATCATATACAGGGCAGCCCTATCTTTGATGGAGCCGCCGGGATTCATGTATTCGAGTTTGGCAAGGATCTTAACACCAGGTACAGAATTGAGCTTTTGTATTTCAACAAGCGGGGTGTTGCCGATTGAATCGATGACGGAGGCGAACATTTTTATCCTTTCATAGTTGGCTTTCCGGTCCTGTATTATAGCTTTCATTTCCAGGTTCCGGACCTAAAGGCAATTTTTAGCCGCGGTCTTGACTTTTAGCCTATAAAATGGCTTTATACAGTAATTTTAATTGATGTGCAATTTATTAAACAGGACGCCCATGTACCTTATGTCTTCGCGGAAAAGACTGCTGTTGCCAGTGCTGTGCACCTTATTACTCTGGCTGTTCTCAATCACCTATGCCTTTGCCATGCCCAAGACGGAAAATCCCAAAGAGGTGTCTTGGAATATCTCAGCCCTGGCAGTAACCTATGATAACGAAAAAGAGTTGTACATTGCTGAAGACGATGTCGTTATAACCGGGGGAAAGACCAGGCTTGAGGCAGACTATGTAGAATTCTCCAACAAGACCAAGGAAGCCTTTGCCCAAGGAAACGTTTTGTTTATATCAGGTGAGGACACCATTACCTGCAATGCCATGCAGGTTAACCTGCTCACGGAAAAAGGCACTATTAATAAAGGTACCATATTTATACAGGACGGTAACTATTATATCTCCGGTGAGAATTTAAGAAAAACCGGTGAGTTCACCTATGATGCAGAAAAAGGTTCCATTACTACATGTCAAGGGGATACACCGGCCTGGAAAATTACAGGAAGGGATATTAAGGTAACAGTAGAAGGCTACGGTACCGCAAGCCACACCGCCCTTTGGGCAAAAAAAATGCCGGTCATGTATTCCCCTTACCTGGTGTTCCCTGTTAAAACCAAAAGACAGACCGGGCTTCTTTTTCCTATTATCGGCTCTTCCGACCGCAAAGGTTTCGAATACGAACAGCCCCTTTTCATAGCTCTCTCCAGAAACACAGATGCCACTGTGTATGCCCATTATATGTCCGACAGGGGCGTAAAAGTGGCAGGAGAATACAGGTATGTACTTTCGGCCAAATCCAAAGGCATGATTATGGCCGACTATCTAAATGATGATAAACTTGGTGACGGCACCGCTGAAAACGAAAAATACAGTTTTACATCCACAGACCCTAGAACCAACAAAGACCGTTACTGGTTAAAGATGAAACACAACCAGGAACTGGACCACGGATTCAATGCAAAACTTGATCTGGATTATGTGTCGGATGCAGATTACCTGCTGGAATTCAGGGAGGGATTAACCGGGTATGATAGATCCAATGCCCAATTTGAAGAAATATTTGGCCGTAGTCTGGATGAGTATGATGACACGACCCGTAAAAACAGCCTTTTGGTCAGCAAATCATGGTCCAATTACAGCCTGAATATGCAAGGTCTTTGGTATGATAATGTAGTGGCCAGGCAAAATAATGAGGATGACACAACGCTGCAGACGCTTCCCAGCATTGAGTTTGATGCCTCCCGGCAGAAAATCGGTGAATCCGGCTTTTATTACAAACTGGATTCGGAGTTCAGATCCTTTTACAGACAGGACACAACAGATTCAACGGTTTCAACAGACAGAGAGGATATAAAAATCAACGGGAGACGAATCGATGCCCATCCGGTTTTTTATTATCCCACGTCTCTTGGAAAATCCTTTTTCTTTGAACCTTATTTAGGTGTCAGGGGAACGGCCTGGCACACAGACAACTTTACAGACAACACAGGCGATGATTCGGATTTTCGTACCCGCGGCCTGTATGATCTTGGGGCTGATCTTTCCACCAGCTTAAGCCGGGTATTTATCCTTGATTCTGAGTTTGCCCAAAAAATCAAACACGAAATTGCCCCTAAACTGGAATATGATTTCATTCCTACAGAGTCCCAGGATGACCTGCCTTACTTTGATTCCATCGATGAAATTGATGAAAAAAATATGCTCACCTGGTCTTTGACCAACACCTTCACAGCCAAAAAAGAAGTCGAAAAAGAAGACGGTACTATAGACAGCACCTACAAGGAACTTGCATGGTTTAAGCTTTATCAAAGCTACAGCATTCGTGATGAAAGGGATGGAGAAGACGCCGAAGGCCGTCCCTGGCGAGCTGTCAGACTGAAATACGAACTATATCCTTTCACCTATTTCAGCACAGACGGTGATATTGCATTTGATCCTTATACGTATCACTTTACGGAAATAAAGGTTGGGGCAACGGTTAAAGACAACCGTGGGGACAGTATTTATACTTCTTACAGATATTCAAAAGAGGACCCCTATCTGTCAGGGAGTAACACTACAAGCTATACCCATACCTGGTATACAAGGTTCAACGCACAAATTCTGGATTATCTGCTGGCTTACTATTCTTTTGAGAGCGATCTGGATGACAAAACCACCATTGAAACCCGGGCCGGGCTTAAAATAGACAAAGAGTGTTGGGGATTCTTGCTTGAATTCAAAGATGAATCTGCGGACAAATCATTTGCTTTTATGGTGACCTTGAAAGGCATAGGAGAGTTCGGCAGTCAATGAAAAATGAAACGCAATGGTTTGCACTGCTGACCCGGAGCAATTTTGAGCAGACTGTATATAGCAGCATCTGTAAAAAAAAAATAGACGCCTTTCTTCCGAAAATGCGAAAGCAAAGCCGACGTAAAGATCGGAAGATGATGATTGAGATACCGCTTTTTCCCGGCTATATTTTTGTCAAATCCACAACCGCGTCTGCAGACCAGCTTCAGATTTTAAAAACCACCGGTGCTGTCCGGCTCCTGGGTAGTACCCAGGGTCCTGTGCCGGTTCCGGAGCAACATATCGAATCTTTAAAGCTGCTGACCTCAGCTGGCCAGGATTTAATAACAGGTTCCATAGTACAGTTGAAAAAAGGGGATCCGGTAATGATTCTGGAAGGCCCCATGGCAGGGTTACGGGGTGAATTCTTTGAGCATAAAGGCCATGGAAGGGTAATTGTCAAAATTGACCTCCTCGGTCAATACGCTGGTGTTGAAGTGGATTCGGAAAATGTTGAAAAAATACCAAACATCCTATCATAACTCCTTGACTTTTTATAAAATATTAATTAAAACCCAGACAAAAATTTGTGATCTTTTTAATAATTTTGAGGTTGTATGAATAAACTTGAATTGATTTCCACATTAAAAGACAGAGCAGACCTGACTAAAGCAGAGGCTGCAGAAGTAATTAAAATTTTCTTTGATTCCCTTTCAGACTCATTTGTAAAAGGGGAAAGGGTTGAAATACGAGGATTGTGTAGCTTTCATATCAAAGAATATAAAAGCTATGTGGGCAGAAACCCCAAAACAGGCCAAAAAGTAAACATCCCCCCCAAACGTCTGCCGTTTTTCAAATGCGGTAAGGAACTCAAAGAGCGCGTCGATTATTAGTCTAATGATCAAAAGATGCAAAATTTTGATCAAAATTGTGCACCGGCAGAAGCGATTCTTAAGAACAACCTGACCAGTGCACCACTATCTGAATTACATCACATAGTTCAGACTGACAAAATTCCCAATGCCCTTCTTTTTTCCGGTGCCAAAGGTACTGGGAAAAAAGAAGCGGCAATGGAATTTGTAAAGACATGTAACTGCGTTTCAACATCTTCCAGACCTTGCAACACCTGCCCTTCCTGTAAAAAAATCGATTCCGGTATGCACCCGGATATGATTTTTATGGGTCCTGCAGAAAATAAAAAAATCATATCCATTGCTCAAATCCGTGAGATGGGACAGCGGATTTCCGCCCGGCCCAATGAAGCCAAATACCGGATGGTCTGTATCAAAGATGCTGACATGATGAACGTCCAGGCCCAAAACGGTTTGCTTAAGGTGTTGGAAGAGCCGCCCGACAAAACCTTTTTTGTTCTCCTGGCAACCCATACCGCCCCATTGCTGCCTACTATTTTATCCAGGTGCCGAAAATTTAACTTTCATCCGGTTTCAACTGACCGGATCAGACAAATTTTGACATCACAATACGATCTTGATGACAAAACGGCCCATATCATCAGTGGTACATCCGGTTCCGACCTGGAAAAAGCAATTGAATATGCTGGCAAAGCACAAGATGATACGTTTAACTGGCAGGCATTTAGGCAATGGCTCATCAACGGGTTACTTGATTTAATCAAAGGATCTCGCCAAGTCAGGATAAATAAAAGCATTGTTCTGTCACAAAAATTAACTATTCAGCCAGACCGGTTAAATGATGCAATGGCAATTATACGAACGGTTCTCAGGGATTTGTGTATCCTCAAGTACACTCCTGATCAAATAGTTAACCTTGATTTTTTTGACACATTTAATGATATTAGTGGGATGCACGTTTATCCGACATTTCTGGAATGGCTTACACATTTTTGTGACACAGAAAAGCGGCTGGCATCTAACAGCGGCCAAAGACTGGCGCTTGACAGCTTTTTCCTGAAACTGTCTTTATCAGAATAAAAGGACCTACACACTTATGATTAAAGTGGCTGGCGTAAAATTTAAAACAGCAGGAAAAATATATGATTTCAAAAGCGGAGCCTTTGTTCTGAATATCGGAGACCGGGTGATTGTAGAAACAGAACAGGGCTTGGGCTTTGGTACCATTGCCAAGGTACCTGCAGAAAAAGATAAAGGTGACAAAAAGCTGAAAAGCATTGTCAGGCTTGCCACCAAAGAAGATTTTATCAAGCGGGAAGAGATCAAAAAACTCGAAAAACGTGCTTTTGATTTCTGCATCAAATGCATCAATGACCTTGGTCTTTTAATGAACCTGTTCAGCGTGGAAAGCACCTTTGACCGGAACAAACTTACTTTTTTTTATACGGCTGACGGCCGTATAGATTTCCGGGAATTGATCAAACTCTTAGTCAAGGAATACAGCATCCGTATAGAGATGCGCCAGGTTGGTATCCGGAATCTCTCCAAACATTGCGGCGGATTGGGCAAATGCGGCAGGGAATTGTGCTGCTCATCTTTTATGCACTCCTTTGAGCCGGTTTCCATTAAAATGGCCAAAGAGCAGGGCCTTTCCTTGAATCCTACTAAAATTTCAGGGGTTTGCGGCCGGCTTATGTGCTGTTTAACCTTTGAAAATCAGACGTATAAACACTGCAAGAAAAAAATGCCTAAATTGGGTAAAACTATCACCACTGATGACGGAAAAGGAAAAGTGGTTCGGCAGAATGTACTCAAAGAAAGTATCACCGTGAGGCTGGAAGATAGAACTGAAAAAGAAATCCCTTTATCCAAACTGAAAAATAAAAGAACAGGATCTGCAAAAAAATGAGTCACCAATATTATACCACCCCCATATATTATGTGAATGCAAAGCCCCATCTGGGCCACGCTTATACCTCCATTGCCGCGGATGTGGCCACCCGGTTTAAAAAGATGGAAGGTATGGACACTTTCTTTCTGACGGGCACAGACGAACATGGAGATAAAATTGTACAGGCCGCTGAAAAAGAGAATACATCTCCCAAGGCCTATGCAGATAAGATCAGCAAATTGTTCCAGGACGTGCTTCCATTGCTCAATGTGCAGAATAACCGCTTTATAAGGACGACGGACGCTGATCATATTGAAGTGGTTAAATCAGTTTTAAAAACAATCTATGACCGCGGGGACATCTACTTTTCAAGCTACGAAGGTATTTATTGTTTTGGATGTGAACGGTTCTATCAGGAAAGGGAACTTGTTGACGGTAAATGCCCGGACCATGGTACGGTTCCGGAAACCATCAAGGAATCCAATTATTTTTTCAAAATGAGTAAGTACCAGGAATGGCTCATTGACCATATCAAATCCAATCCTGATTTTATCCGGCCCGAGCAATACAAAAACGAGATTTTGTCCTTTTTAAAGGAACCATTGGAAGATCTTTGTATTTCAAGGCCTAAAACACGCCTGACCTGGGGTATTACCCTGCCCTTTGATGAAGACTATGTGACCTACGTATGGTTTGATGCCCTGGTCAACTATATCACTGCTTTGGGGTATCCGGATTCTGACAAATTCAAGGCATTTTGGCCCACCACCCGTCACTTTGTTGCCAAAGATATTATTAAGCCCCACGGTATTTACTGGCCTATCATGCTCAAGGCTGCCGGTATAGACATTTACAACGGACTCAATGTCCATGGGTTCTGGAATGTCCAAGGATCAAAAATGTCAAAAAGTATCGGCAATGTTACCGATCCTGTTGAAGTTACCGGACAATACGGTGTTGAGGCCTTCAGATATTTTCTCATGCGTGAAATGGTTTTTGGGCTGGATGCCAATTTTACGGAAGATGCCATTGTATCCAGGATAAATTCAGACCTTGCCAATGACCTTGGTAACCTTTTTTCCAGGGTTCTATCCATGACACAGCGGTATTTTAAAGGTGAAGTTTTAGGGATTGACCCAAAATCAGACAGCAGCTACAGCCTTGAAAACGATGCTCAAAAAGCCATAGACGGTTTTGCAGAAGCCATGTCTGTATGCCAATTCCACAAAGGGCTGACCTGTGTCTGGGAACTTGTTTCCGCCATGAATAAATACATCGACACAAATGAACCCTGGACGCTTGCCAAGGACGAATCAAAAACAGGCGATCTGGGTACCGTACTTTACCAACTCATGGAAGGTCTGCGTACAGTTGCGGGCCTGATCTGGCCAATCATGCCGGAAACCAGTTCAAAAATAACTGGCGCTCTGGGGCTTAGCCTGCCGGAAACAGGATATTTCAACCTTGCAGATATCCGCCCATGGGGCCAGATTCCATCCGGGATAACCCTTGACAAACCCGGCATTCTCTTTCCCAGGATCGAGGTAAAAAAGGAAGCACCGAAACCTGTACCCAAGCCGTTTAAGCCTGCCTTAAAAGATGAAATTACCATTGATGAGTTTGCTAAGATCGATCTGAGGGCAGGAAAAATTCTGTCCGCTGAAAAAATTGAAAAATCTAACAAACTGCTTAAACTGCAGGTGGACTTAGGGGCAGAGACCCGCCAGATCATTGCAGGTATTGCCAAATCCTATGCCCCTGAAGATGTGGTGGGCAAAGAAGTTATTGTGGTGGCCAACCTTAAAGAAGCAAAACTCATGGGTGAAGTGTCCCAGGGTATGATTCTGGCTGCCAGTTTAAAAAAGAACTTGATTCTTTCAGGGTTTGACAGTTCTCCCAAACCCGGCAACCCGGTTAAATAAAAGCGGGGTAATTCCACCCCGCGAAACAAAATTAAAACAAAACCCGGCAGGCGTTGTTCTACCGGGTACATATATCGGATACGTGTTTGTACTCTTTTAAAAAAGAAAATTCCTGGCGCAAGCTTCAATCGGAATATATTCAGCAGCAAAGGAAAGAAACTTTCCTGAAGAAGTCGTCCCGGTTTGCCATTTTTTTGTGTGTGACTGCAGTTTTGGTTGCCGGCGGGGTCTATATTGCAAAACAGATTTCAGGCTTGAATAAAACAAATGTGTTTTCCGACAGCCAGCCGCCGGCAGAAACAGTCGCCACCCCTCCAAGACTTCAAAAACAAGCTGTAAGGGCCCTGGTTCGCGACATCCCGGTACTCAACGCCATAAAAGATCATTTTTTTACAGATACCCCTTCCCAGACCCACACAATACGAACCCAGTTGGACACCAGGCTGCAGGAGAGTTTAATCCCGGTCCTGGATCGGTTAAAAACCCTGACCAGGGGTAAACCCCAGCGCATCGCCATGGTGGCCATGGACGGGAAAACAGGCTTCATTAAAGCCATGGCAGGCTTTGATTTAGACAATGCAAAAGCCAATCCCTGTGTTGCAGCAGACTACCCGGCAGCCAGCATATTTAAAATTGTTACTGCAGCTGCTGCTGTAGATGCCAAAGGCTATACACCTCAGACCCCACTTTATTTTAACGGGAATAAATACACGCTTTATAAACGCCAGATCACAGACAAAAAGAATAAATATACCAGCCGCGTATCACTGGCCTCAGCCTTTGCCGATTCAATCAATCCGGTATTTGGAAAACTTGGCCAGCTTTATTTGGGCCGCGACCTTTTAAATACCTATGCCCATAATTTCGGTTTCAACCAAGGACCTGAAACCGACTTTGATTTTCCCCATGCAGCCTTTGCTGTTACTGAAAGCGACTATCACCTGGCTGAACTCGGATGTGGATTCAATCGAGACACTCTTATTTCACCAATATTTGGGGCCACCATGGTCACGGCTGTCGTTAATCAGGGAAACATATTGGTACCGCGCCTTGTAGACCAAATTGTTACCCCTGAAGACGATCTGGTTTACAAAAGCAAAAAAGAAATATATAAAACGGCTATTCGCCCGGAATCTGCGGAAGCCATGTCACAAATAATGAAGAAAACCATATCCCGTGGCACGGCGAGAAAGGCCTTCCGAGGATATTCACGGGATAAAGTGTTGTCCACCCTTATTATTGGCGGTAAAACCGGTTCATTGTACAACCGTCAAAGAACAGTCAAATATGATTGGTTTACCGGTTTCGGAAAACAAAAAAACGGGGGAAAAACTTTAGTGGTTGCTGTTGTGGTCGGCCATCGAAAATATATTGGAACCCGCGCCAGCACCCATGCTAGAAACATGTTGAAAACTTATTTTACGCCTGTTGCCCCATCTAAAAAATAGGCGAATCATTCTTTCCTTTGCAATCGCTCGACAGTTAGGCGATACATAAACATTATGGAGGAAGCAGATGAAGTTAAAAGAGACATTCGCAGCCCGCATTCTCAATTTCGTCAGGCAGTTGAATTTTGCAGTAGGCAAGCCCCTTTCAAGGGTGAAAGACAATACCCTGGTATTTTTTCCCGACTCTGCCAACATGCTAAGCTGCGGTATCTGTGCATTAGTCGCATATAAAGGCCCTGCCAGTCAGAATTATTTACAAATTTTATCCACGGGCATTGACTCTCTGTCTGGAAAATGTCTTGCTGCAAACGGCAAAAAAAGCGGCAGACTTGTAACTGAAGATTTTCTTGGAGGAGAAACGCTGCTTTCCGATTTGTTTGAAGCGGCCCAAAACATGAAACAGGAAGTCGTTTTTTCAGACCTGTTTTTCGATAAAGAAAAAATTCAAACACTTACCCAGCTTACTGATTATCTTGAAAATTTTATCACAAATGAATCCAAAGAATTCCGGGCATCAACATCAACCCTTTCCGCACCTGAAGTTGACCTGGTAGCTGAACGGATCGAAAAACTAAAAGATATTCACTGGTGCTTAAAAAAAGAAGTGCTGGAAAATATCACCTCCATTGCGAACCTGTCTCCTTCCCTTTCTATCAAGGACCAAAATAATGGCCTGGATATCTTCAAGCGGATTAATGCCGTTCTGAACAGCATCGACCGTCTTGAGGTCAGAGGACGTGACTCCGCCGGCATATCGGTTCTGTGTACTATGGCATCCCAAGAGTTCGAGAAATACCGTGACCGGCTTGACAGTGAAGGGCTTGCGTCTGCACTCAAAGAAAGAAGCAACCACCAAATCCTTTCCAATAACAGCATCAGTATTAATAACACCCAAGCTCCAAACGTAAACGGTTCCCAGACTACCATCGGATTTGTTTATAAGTTTGCCGCAGAGATAGGTGCCCTTGGTGATAATATCTCTTTTATCAGAAGCCAGATTAAAAACGACCATTTGCTCCAGCTTATCGCCGGATTCAATATCAAATCTACCTCTGTTTCAGCCCATACCCGCTGGGCCTCTGTGGGTGATATCACAGAAGCCAATTGTCATCCTGTGGACAACACGCCCACGGATACAAAAGTCACTCAAAGTGGTATTATCCATGTCTGCCTAAATGGGGATATTGACAATTACCTGGAACTTAAAACCGAATATGAAGCCAGGTACGATAAAATACACCCTGAAATTAATACCGAT
>JAKSAU010000605.1 GCA_022361535.1 Desulfobacterales bacterium | reverse complement strand
TAAATAATCCCATTAATTGACATTGTGAAATTTATGGATATTTAAGGAACCGCCAATGTTGAATCCTTTGATCAGGATCACACCCGGGATAGTGAATCTCATCGCAAAAATAGACGAGTTCAAGGGAGAGTGGAAAGCCATCGGGAATCTGGCTCCGGATCGTCTAAACGCGTTAAAACATGTTGCCACATAGAATCCATTGGATCATTCACCCGGATCGAAGGGGTAAAGCTGACCAACCAGGAGATAGAATTATTATTATCCGGCCTGGACAAAAAATCCTTTGGCACCAGGGATGAACAGGAAATGGCGGGTTATGCGGATGTGATGAGCACCGTGTTTGAAGTCTATGAAGAGATCCGGTTCACAGGGAATTAAATCAGGCAGTTGCATAAGATGCTGCTGCAATACAGCTCAAAGGATACCCGGCACCGGGGGGAGTAGGGGAACTCTTCCAGATAAATTCAGAATCCTTTCTAAAGAGAAGCACATGTTTTTGGCGCTCTGCCTTTCCTAAATACCGGCCCGGGCTGCAAACGGGTATGGGTGAATATGGATAAATTTGCGGGTATTTCCCCTCGTCCCAGGTAGCCTGTTCCGAAAGCTGGTCAAGGATTTTATAGGCTTCTTGTTTTATCCCTTCGGTCTATATGGCCTTTATCCTTATCGTTACCGATTCACCTTCTCCAGATTAAACGACCGGTAAATAATCATCTCCCGCTCGACCCGGCTCCTATCCAGGGGCGGGAACGTGAGGTCTGCCATCCGGGCCGCCATCTCCTCTTTGGACGGGACGGCCTCCATGCCCTTGCCCACGGTTTCGCCGGTGAGGGTGTCCATGATGATGGCGTCCCTGGCATCCGTGGAGACGGCAAAGGGGATCTGGTAGGGATAGACCAGGCGGGCGCCGGACAGGATCTCCCGCTCGTAGGAGCCGATGGAGCCGGCCACGCAGGTGACGGCCATGACGGCCCGGTCACCGATGCTGACGATGAGGTCGATGGATGAGGGATAATCCTCTCCCTTGAACTGGACCGTGAGGGGTTCGTCGACCCGGATGTCTGTTTTGGCGTAGCCCCTGGTTTCCACCAGGAACTTTTCAAACAGTTGGCGGCTGACTTCCGAGCCCACGTTGTTGATCTCCCTGCCGGTAATATAATCTCTTATCTGTTCCATCGCTTTTTTCTCTTTTACGGGGTTAAATCAAGGGGGTGCCGGTCATCTCCGGGGGTTGGTCAAGGCCGATGACCTTGAGGATGGTCGGGGATAT
>JAKSAU010000938.1 GCA_022361535.1 Desulfobacterales bacterium | reverse complement strand
TGGGGGAGGACGAGATCCTGGCCGACATCGACTCCCCGGCCCGCCCCCCTGCCCTTTCCGACATCTCGGAAATCGAGGCCCGTCTCGGCATCAACGACACCGACCTGCCCCACTTCCAGGAGACCATGGCAGCCTGTGAAAAACTGCTGATCTCCCAGGCCCTGGAAACCTGCGACACCACCCGATCCCTGGCAAAACGCCTCAACCTGAGTCAGTCCTCGGTAGTCCGGAAGCTCAAGATCCACGGATTGACCAATCGGTTGAGACGCAATGCGAGAAAAAGGTAACCCCGATATTGCATAACCAGAGGTCAGACCTTAAAATTTTGACCCTTCATGACTTCTGCAATATAGGGGGACGCTCCTTTCAGTTTTTGATTCCTTTTCGATTCAAAAGAGATGTAACCCATTAAAATAAAAGAAAATACACCAATCATCTATGGCTGAACTATTTTTTAATCATATAACTACTTGATATTAAATGCTATTTTAATTTTGATTAAAATATGGTTCAAACTTCAGATATGAATCTCAGCGCTGTCGTTTCAGCGCACCATGGGTGAATGCCCCGCCAATAAAAGCGTTCCACCCCCGGGAATCTTTTTTCATCCCGATGGCACATCCCCTGCAATACCCTCCATAAACCAGCCATGGCAATTCATTACGCCCCGCGGCACTGCCCAGCGGCAGGCCGGCCGGGGCCGGACGCTAACCAAGGGAGGTAACACTTGAAACGAAACGCGCATGCAGGAAAGATCTCCGGCGGCGGCTTCAGCCTCAACACCCTGACCGATGACGATGCCTATGACATCCATCTGGCCAGTCTCGAGATCCTTGAGAAGACCGGGGTGTTTGTCGAGGACCCGGACGCCCTGGCGGTCTTCGCAGATGCGGGTGCTGACATCGACCCGGAGAAAAAGATCGCAAGGATCAAGCCCTACATGGTCGAGGACGCGATCCGGTCAGCCCCGTCAAAAGTCATCCTGGCCGGCCGAAAGCCGGAGAACGACTATGTCCTGGAAAACAACCGGGTGGGGTTCACCAATTTCGGCGAAGGCATCAAGATCTTTGATCTTCATTCCGGAGAGCTGAGGGAGACCCTGAAACGGGATGTGGCGGACACCGCCAGAATGGTGGACGCCATGAGCGAAATCGACGTATACGAAAGGGCAGTCGGCGCCCATGACGTGAATCCGGCGGTGGCGCCCCTGCACAATGCAGAGG
>JAKSAU010001278.1 GCA_022361535.1 Desulfobacterales bacterium | reverse complement strand
TCCAAAGCTTCGTTGGTTTGTTTCCAATTCAATGCCCCATCATAACCCAATAATTGTACAGATTGAATAACTGAAAGGCTTGATGGAGTATTTAGCTTAGACAAGGTCTTTATTTTTACTACTCCTGATTCAGGCTTTTTAAATGCAATCGTAAATACCGATTTATCCTTTGCAGTGAACCAAAAATCATCGGAGGAAAAATTTTCATTAAAACCTTCCTGCTCACGGTTGTCTGTACCTTTCATTTCCACAGAACCAGAACCCTCATTCGTAACAACCCATTTGCCAGTGCCATAAATTGCCTCTCCATTTATTTTCATCCAACTTCCTATCTCAGCCAAAAGATCCAGGCTTTCTGCAGGGATGGTTCCATCGGGCTTTGGCCCGACATTCAACAAATAATTTCCACCTTTACTGGCTATATCTACAATCCAGTAGATCAATTCCCCGGCCGATTTCCAGTCGTCATCATATTTACTGTATCCCCAGGTATTGTTAAGTGTGCCTGGTGTTTCCCAATAGGTATTATCGGTTTTGGAAGGAATAACATTATCTCCGGCTGACCGGTAATCACCCAGACCGGCCCCTACCCGGCTATTTACAAGACAGCCGGGAGCAATATCATAAAGGGCTTTATAAAATTGATAGCTGGTTTGTGGATTATTAAATTTATTCCTTTCCCCCCGGTACCAGTAGTCGAACCATACTTCTATCATCTCGGGAAATTTTTGGATCAATTCTTTAACCTGTGGTAACGATTTATTTTGAATATACTCTTCACGGGAAAGTTCATTGGGATCCCAGGTATTCATTGGATTATCTTTATTCAACCCGTATAATTCCCTGTCCGCATTAAGCATACCTCCGTCCCAACCGTCCCACCAATCAATGATATGGGAATAATATACCCCAAACCGGAGCCCGTGCTTTTGACAAGCCAGATACAGTTCTTCCAACGGATCACGTTTAAAAGGCGTAGCATCGTAAATGTTAAAGTCGGAAAACCGGGTATGGTACATAGAAAAACCATCGTGATGCTTGGAGGTAATCACCATGTATCTCATTCCAGCATTTTTAGCTGCCAATACCCACTCTTCGGCATTAAAATTCACCGGATTAAAATTCAGTGCCAATTCTCCGTAATCATCTTTGGGAATCTGGGCGTGATACATAATCCATTCACCCAGTCCGGGAACTCGTTGT
>JAKSAU010000076.1 GCA_022361535.1 Desulfobacterales bacterium | reverse complement strand
TACGACATCGAAACCTGGATGCCCTCGCGCGAGAACTTCTGCGAAACCCATTCGGCGAGTAAATTCTACGAGTTCCAAGCCCGTCGTATGAATCTACGCTACAAAGATAGCAAGATGAAGAAGAACCTCTTCTGTCACACCCTGAATAACACCGTAATCGCCTCCCCGCGCGTTTTGATTCCACTGATGGAACTCCATCAGAATGCAGATGGTACGATTACCATCCCCGAGGTATTACGAAAATACATGGGGGGTAAGGAAGTGATCGGCTAATTTACAAAAACACACTAGTCAAGTGACATCATAGTCTCTACAATACGTGGTATAAATGGGCCTGCCCTATTATAACTGTCACCCATGAGTTTATCCGCTAGTCCCATGGGATTAGCCTTGTTGACAGCATAAATCGCTTATCTACGACGTGGGCATAATCATACCGTTCCGGTAACCCATTCAAACAACAGGAGGTTGTGATGAAACTTGTCACCTGTGTGCACCACAAGGCCAAACCGCAAATCGGCGTACTCTCCGACAACGATCAGAGCGTCATTCTACTACAACGAGCCGTGGAACTCCTGGAGGGAGCCCCTTGCCCGTTTTTTAACGACATGTTAAGTTTTTTAAAGGGGGGGGGGAGCGCCCGCACGCGTGCCTGGGACGTCGTCACCTACGTCGCCAACCGCAAACCTGCACATACGGCCTTGCCCCTCACCGAGGTCCAACTCCTCGCGCCCCTACCGCAACCCGAATCCATCCGTGTCGTTCCCACCAACGAACAGGAGATGATCCATACCACACGCCAGCAAAGCTTAAAATCCCTCGCGCGTTTCGACACCTGGCTGGAGAAAACCTTTGGCCGGGAGCGTTCATTCGCCTACCGCCTCAACAAAATCTGGTATCAACAACCTCGTTACTACAAAGCCAACCGCTTTGCAGTCGTCGGAGCAGATCAACCGATCATCATTCCATCTCATACCCAGCATTTCGATTATGAAATTGGCATCGGAATCTTCATTGGTAAATCCGGTAAGGACATCCCTATCGAAGATGCCCTCAATCATATCGGTGGTT
>JAKSAU010000967.1 GCA_022361535.1 Desulfobacterales bacterium | reverse complement strand
TTTGGCAGAGATGCTAATTGAACACGGGCTGCATCCTGTGGTGGTAAGCCGGGGGTACAAAGGAAAACTTGATAAACCAGCAGCTATTGTTGGAGATGGCACAAAGGTCTTGATGGATACCGAAACGGCCGGTGATGAACCTTTTATGATGGCCCTGCGCAAACGGTTCCCTGTGGTGGTGGGAAAAGATAGATACACGGCTGGCCTGCTGGCCATAGATACCTTCAATCCTGATGTGATTATTTTGGATGACGGATTCCAGCATCTGTCTTTGGAGCGGGATGTGAACCTTGTATTGTTTGATTGTGAAAAGCCCTTTGGCAATAAACGGGTTCTGCCGGCAGGGCGGCTTCGGGAGACCATGAATATGGCAAAGACCCGGATCAACGGTGCCATCTTTACCCGATGCCGCATAGCTGAAGGGACGATCGGTGACGAAGATAAGCATAAACCCTCATCTTTAGATGAGTTTGACAGCCTGCCTGTCTTTTATTCGTGTCACGCACCATTTTTGGCGGATTACTATTCAAATGACCAGGCAAATAAGATCCCAACCGATTTAGAAGACTTGACGGCTCAGAAAGTTGTTTTGTTTTCAGGTCTTGCCAATAATACCTCTTTTAAGGAAACAGTTGCCAGACAAGGGATAAAGGTGTTGGGCCATCTTGAATTCGAAGACCATTACAGGTATAAAAGAGCAGATTTTTTATCCATCCGTAATCGTGCAGATGAGGTGGGGGCGGATGCGATACTGACAACGGAAAAAGACTGGGTAAAGATGGACCCGGCATTTGCTTGGAAAATGAATATAGGTATCATTGGTGTCAGGATCATGTTTTCCGATCCCCAAGCCTTTGAGGCCTTTATTATATCGGAACATATACATGAGCGATGACCTGATATATAGACTACTGAGACTGCTGGTGTGGACTCTGGGGCGTCTGCCTGTAGGACTGACAGACTTTTTTGCTGATCTTATTGGCCTGCTCTGGTTTAAAATCGATAGACGCCACAGACGTGTCACTCTTGAAAATCTTACCTATGCCTATGGTGACCAGATGGGCCCAAGGCAAATAGAGATACTCTCAAAAAAGGTGTTCAAAAATATTGCTGCAATTCTGTTCGAGGTAGCTTGGGCCCAGAAATTCGATAAGCAGGATTTCCTTTCACATTTTACAATCAAGGGGCTGGAGCATGTGAAAAACGCACATGCAAAAGGCCGTGGTGTGATCGTGGTCACTTGTCATATGGGGAATTTTGAGATGCTAATCCCAGCTATTGATGAGACAGGGTTTAAGGGGTACGCAATATACAGGGCCCTGGATTTTAAACCCCTGGACCGCCTGATCCGGAGTGCACGCCAGCGGTTTGGCGTGACCATGATTCCAACCACGGGTGCCTCAAGGAAGA
>JAKSAU010001046.1 GCA_022361535.1 Desulfobacterales bacterium | reverse complement strand
GCGTCCCAAATGCCGATGACAGCGGTGACACAGCCGTTCCGATGAGATTGACACCGATAAATAGGATGATGACGCCGATGATTGTCTTGAATGTGCCTTTGATGATGTCTCCCACACTTTTTTTCTGGAGAATCAAGCCTACCAGGGCAATCAGTCCTATAAACAGTGACGGTTGCTTAAAAATGTTCGATGCTAAGTAATTGATAACTGACATAAGATACCTCCCACTTTCTTCTTGATTTATATAAAATAATTTTACAAATGCATATCAATGGATAAATCATGACTGCCCTAGCATTGGACCAAGATACTACATAATGTGCACCATAAAATTATTAATTTTTTCATTCCAGCCCATTGATCACCGGCATGGCCTTTTCTTCGATTTCACTATTGCTCATAAAATTGTTGATCACGATGAGCGGGGATTTGACCTTACCATCCAGCTGACTAAAGAGCTCCTGGGATGTAAAAATGATATCGGCCTGGATCGATCCCGCCGTCATGATATCCGCATTTTCCACCTCCGCATCGATCCCGTTATCCTTCAGCACCTTTTCTATGTTCATTCTGAGCATCAAGCTCGTCCCTACGCCAAATCCGCAGACTGCCAGTACCTTGATCCTTCTGTCCATTTTGTGCCTCCTATATGCTTAATAATTTATCGATGATCTTTTCTTTGCTGCTTTCTTCTTTTAAAAACTTGATGTTTTCATCGGACATCAAGAATCGGGCGAGGTCCTGCAGCGCTTTGAGATGGTCATCCCCATTTTTTGCACCAAAGGCAAAGACAATGCCGATGGGATCATTTTGCTTGCTGCCGAAGTTCACCGGCTCTTTGAGCGTGATCATACTCATACAGGTCTCCAGCACGCTTTCATCGGGCCTTGCATGGGCAAAGGCGATGCCCGGCATGACAGCGATATAGGGTCCCAGCTCTTTGACTGCCTGGATCATATTGTCCACATAGACCGGCGTGATCTTATCAAAGGCTAAGAGCGGCGCCGATGCTTTTTGGATGGCATCCTCCCAGTCCTCGGCCTCCACGCCCAGCTCGATCATGTCCACAGATAATAGATGCTCCAGCATTATTACCCTCCCCCCTTTTGTCTCTTTTACTTGGTCATATTTATAGATTCGCTTAAATTTATTCAGCTTGTTAAGTTTGGCTGTTATCCTGCCGATATCGTCATCCTCCAAAAAGGGGCTGACCTCGATCACATCCACATCCTTTGTCTTGAAGCTGTTGGTAGTGATGATCAGGTCGATATGCTTTTTGTGTCTTTGATAGTCATAGATCGAGCAGGTCTCGATGAGCTTCAGCTCCGGAAAATTCCTCTGCAGCTTGGCCAAGAGTATGTTGAGCAGTGAGACGCCCTGCTGGCAAATCACTAAGGCTGTGGATTTGGTGTGCTCCAGGTAATTCCGCTCATAGGCCGCCCTCATATGCAGTGCGATATGGGCGATCTCATCATCGTTAAACCGGATATTCCCTTTGTAGCTTAGGATACTCTCCTTTACGATCTGAAAGACCAGCGGGAATTTACTTTTAATCTCATGGGTGTACCGTCCGGAGATATCCTTTTGGTTTTTGAGCCTGCCCAGCGCCGACTTCAGGTGGAGTACCAGATCGGCATAGAGCTTT
>JAKSAU010000381.1 GCA_022361535.1 Desulfobacterales bacterium | reverse complement strand
GGAAACTGTCTATCAAAGTCTGTCCTGAAGTGGAAGCAATGTTGAACTCAATGGTTCCGCCCATGACGCCGATCACTTCGGCATCAATGGGATTGGGCGTTTTCTTTGCCCAGTCCCGGCCCTTCTTACCGAAGCAGACCAGGGAGACTTCCTTGCCTTCAAGTTCGTTCTGGATTAATTTTTCAGCTTTTTCAATCAAATTGATGTTAAAACCGCCACAAAGTCCCCTGTCAGATGTGCAGAGGAGCACGGCCACCTTCTTGACTTCTTCTCTGGGTACCAGGAGAGGAGATGCATCCTCTCCGGATTTCCCTGCGATGCTGCCGAGTACTTCGGCAAATTTGGACGCGTAGGGCTTAAACTGCTCCATGGCGTTCTGCGCACCGCGCAATCTTGAAGTGGCGACCATTTTCATGGCAGAAGTAATCTGCTTCGTCTTTTTAACGCTGCTGATCTTTGATTGTACTTCTTTTAGCGTTGCCATATGATCTACCTTTGCGCCTATGTATTAGTATTTTTCATTCTCATCGAAGTTTGCAAGTTACACCGTGAATTAAACGGTTTCCTTGAATTCTTCGCCATAGGCTTCCAGGCACTGTTTCAGCTTGGCTTCGATTTCATCATCGATCTTCTGTTTTTCTTTCAGACCGGTGAAGATTTCGGGGAAACGGTTTTCAACGAAAGTGTAGAGACCTTCTTCGTATTTGGAAACCGCTTCTTTGGGGAACTCATCCATGTAGCCTTTGGTGCCGGCGTACAGGGCAGTAACCTGTTTTTCCATGGGAAGCGGCTGGTACTGGGGCTGTTTAAGGAGTTCAACCAGTCTTTCACCACGGGTCAGCTGTTTCTGAGTCGCTTCGTCAAGATCGGAACCGAATGCGGCAAAGGCTTCCAGCTCACGATATTGGGCCAGATCCAGACGCAGGGTACCTGCAACCTGTTTCATGGCTTTCACCTGGGCGGCACCACCAACCCTTGATACGGAGAGACCAACGTCGATGGCAGGTCTGATACCGGAGAAGAACAAGTCTTTGTCCAAAAAGATCTGGCCGTCGGTGATGGAGATAACGTTTGTGGGGATAAAGGCAGATACGTCACCTTCCTGGGTTTCAATGATCGGCAGAGCGGTCAGAGAACCGGCACCCAAATCGTCACTCAGCTTGGCAGAACGTTCCAGCAGGCGGCTATGGTTGTAGAAAATGTCGCCAGGGAAAGCTTCACGTCCTGGAGGACGTCTGAGCAGCAGGGATACCTGACGGTAAGCTGCAGCCTGTTTTGAAAGGTCATCGTAGATAATAAGGGAATGCTCGCCTTTATCACGGAAGTATTCACCCATTGCGCAACCGGCATAGGGAGCCAGGTACTGCATGGCAGCAGACTCAGATGCGGAAGCTACAACTACTGTGGTGTATTCCATGGCACCGTGTTCTTCAAGGGCCGCCACAACTTGGGCTACGGTGGATTTTTTCTGACCGCAGGCAACATAGATACATTTAAGACCGGTTTCTTTCTGAGCGATGATGGCGTCAACTGCAACAGCAGTTTTACCGATCTGACGGTCACCAATAATCAGTTCACGCTGACCACGGCCAACAGGGGTCATGCCGTCTACCGCTTTGGAACCGGTGTAGCAAGGTTCGTGAACACCCTTACGTGCAATAACACCAGGAGCAACCAATTCCATGTTCATGTAAGTATCGGAGTTGATGGGGCCTTTACCGTCAACCGGCTCACCAGTGGTGGTTACAACGCGGCCGAGGAGTTCTTCACCAACAGGTACGGAAGCGATACGGTCGGTTCTTTTTACAACGTCGCCTTCCTTGATAACCTTGTCATCACCCAGGATGGCAACACCAACGTTGTCCTCTTCCAAGTTGAGTGCTAACCCTAAAATGCCGCCGGGAAACTCAACCAGCTCCATTGCTTTTACTTTTTCAAGACCATATACACGGGCGATACCGTCACCCGCAGACAGAACAACACCTGTTTCGC
>JAKSAU010000675.1 GCA_022361535.1 Desulfobacterales bacterium | reverse complement strand
GGATACCCGGTTTAATGAAATCCACCACGGTGTTCAGCCCGTGGATGACCGATTTTGAAATCTCTTCCAGTTCCAGGGGCGGCTTTCCGGTGATCACCGTGCGGGAGAGCGGGGCATGATACCGGTGTTTGCAGCCCGACAGTTCCAGCAGAACGGTTTCGTCCCTTTTGTACCGCCGGTCGGTCCACGACAGATGGGCCGTGGTGGTCCGTTTGCCGGAGGGCATGATGGGAATGATAGCGGCGTAATCACCGGTAAACTCCGGGGTGCCGGCAATCATCGCCTTGTAGACCTCGGCCGCCACATCCCCTTCGCGGACACCGGGCTCAATCAGACGGACGGCGGTGTCCATGACATTTTCAAGGATTTTCCCGGCCTGCTTCATGATGGCAATTTCACTGTCCGATTTGACGGCCCTTACCCAGTTCACAATGAGTTCGCCGTCCCCGATGCGGGCATCGGGCAATCCCTGTTGCAGATGTTCAAAACATTTTGCCGTGAAATAGTAATTATCCTTTTCCACCCCGATGGTTTTCCGGTCGTACCGGTACTCTTTGATCAGGTCAGCGACAAAATCATAGGTATGGCAGGTCTTTGACTGGACGTAATGATCCCGGTATCCCCTGATATGGTCGTTGTCCATCCATGTGGTGATGCGGGCGCCGTTGCTGTCCTGTTCCCGGCCGAACCAGACCGGCTGGTCCCTGTCGATAAAAACGATCAGTCCCTGGTGGACGTAGAATGACCAGCCGTCATACCCGGATATGTAGTTCATATTGGCAGGGTCCGTGACGATCAGGGCATCCAGCCCCGCTTTTTCCATGGACGTTTGGGTTTTGGCCAGGCGGCTTTTGTACTCTTCGATTTTAAAAACGGTCATAGTGACAATCCTGTTATAGCCGGGATATTTCACAAAGTAAGCAACGTGTCATGAAATATCCTGTGTTAGTTCTCCGTGTTGTGTTTTGCCAGAATGGTTGAAAAAAGATCCGTATCCATATTCCCGCCGGACAGGATGCCCACGATATGATCCCCCAGCCGGTCGGTCCGGTTTTTCATCAGCCATGCCAGGGTAACGGCGGCCGCCCCCTCGATCAGGATGCCATGGTTCAGGAAGGCGTGGACAATGCCCTGCGCTATTTCATTCTCCGTAACCAGCTCGATGGTATCCAGATACTGCTCCACCATGGGGTACGAGTATTGGTTATCCAGGCCGATCCCCCCGAGAAGGGCGTC
>JAKSAU010000243.1 GCA_022361535.1 Desulfobacterales bacterium | reverse complement strand
TGTCCCGTTTGTTGGTTAACACGCCTTCAACCCAGGGCGCAGTGGGGATCTCCACATCACTGCCGCCGTCCTTTACTTTGGGATGCGGTACTGTGGGCGGCAGTTCGACCTCGGATAATGTCGGACCTCAGCATTTATTTAATGTCAGATATGTGGCCTATGACACAGGTGAGCTCTCAGCTGAGCCTGTTTCTGCTGTTGCTCAATCCAATCTGGCTTCGGACGTGGAAAGAATTACCCGGATGGTGCTAAGCCAGCTGGAAAAAGTTTAAATAATAAAAGCAAAGAACAATTAAAAACCAAGTAATAAAAAAGGAGAGAACAACATGTCAACACTTAGCGCATTAGGAATGATCGAAACTAGAGGCTTTGTCGGTGCTGTAGAAGCAGCAGATGCAATGGTTAAAGCCGCCAATGTTAAACTGGTTGGTAAAACCCAGGTGGGTGCAGGCCTTGTAACCGTTATTGTAAGAGGCGATGTGGGTGCGGTAAAAGCTGCCACAGATGCAGGTGCAGCTGCTGCAGAACGCGTTGGAGAATTGGTTTCCATCCATGTGATTCCCCGTCCCCATGGTGATGTTGAACTGATTCTTCCCCAGACTCAGGAATAATCAATAAATGAAGGTTGTCACTGAAACATACCTTCGATCCTTGTGCCGGAAAAAGGCCTTGGAACAGTTTTCCCTGGCAGAGGGTCAGTTGCTGACCCCGTCTGCCAGGGCGTTCCTTTCTGACAGGCGCATCCCCCTTGTCACCGCAAAACAGTCTGGCAAGGGGGATGACGGTGCAATGGATGCTTCTGGTAAATCCTGTCGGACACAAACTCAACCTGCCGCCAAAGTAAATGAAGCCCAAATCGCTTCCAGATATGTATCTGCGTTTAACGGTGGCAGTTTTGACAGCAAACCTGAACACATGACCCATCTTAAAGGCAACCGCCTGGTTGATAAGGGGCATGACCGGATTGTTTTCAGAGGACGTTTGGACAGTTTTCAGTCGGCCATACTAATGGTTCAGGCAGGTGCCCTTGAAAAGGGGTGCCAAAAAATGGTCGGGGACCTGGATGAGATCCTGGAGTGGGTGCGCAGTATCATGAAAGCGGATGTCCTTGAAACGCCCTTGGAAAAAGAGAGCGTTTTAGGGTTAAGCCCGGATGAGTTGCGGCAGCATTCCCATAACCCGAAAAAGGCCTATGGGGTGGGGCATATTACCCCGAGTGCGGATATGGGAACATCACTTTTAGGCCTGAATTTTTTAAGAAGCCTTGTGCGTGAGGTGGAGACAGCAGGTGTCCGGGCGTTTCATAGAGAGTTTGAGGTGCTTCGGCCCGATATCCTAACCGCACTAAACCGTATGAGTTCAGCCCTTTATATCATGATGGTCAGGGAACGGGCCGGCATGTATCCGGCAACTCCCAGTAAGGGATAAGGCAAATGCAGAATATAGATGTAGAAGAAATAGTCAGCCGGGTCATGGCACGGCTGGCAGCAGAAACAGACAACAGCATACCCGTAGAAATGTCAGCCCGGCATGTCCATTTATCACGGGAGCACGCCCTTGAACTGTTTGGTACGGATCTGACACCGGTACGTGAATTATCCCAGCCGGGTCAATATCTTTGCAAGGAAAGGGTTCGCCTGATCGGTCCCAAGGGCGTTATTGACAATGTCGCCGTACTTGGCCCTGCAAGAGATGACTCCCAGGTGGAAATCTCTTTGACCGATGCAAGAAGCCTTGGCATAGAAGTGCCGATACGGCAGTCTGGGGATATCCAGGGGACACCCGGTATTGTCCTTGCCTCAACTAAGAAAATCATTGGGTTGGAGCAGGGCGTTATTGTTGCAGGCAGACACATTCATATGGATCCTGAAGATGCAGAACGTTTAAACGTCAAAGACCGTCAGCTTGTCTGTGTGAACATGGACGGCCAGCGTCCGGCCGTGTTCAGGGACGTGCTAGTCCGGGTGCATCCACAGTTTCGTTTGGCCCTGCATATTGATGCGGACGAGGCCAACGGATGCGGTTGCGACAACGCAACCCGGTGCAGAATTGTGACAGGTGACGGGGAGGATTTATGCCGTCTGCCCAATTGATCGAAAAGATCGTCAGAAAGGTGCTGGAGGAATCAGGCGTCAATCTTGGTTCAATACAGGATTCATTAACTACTCCCCGCCCCCAGGTGTATGTCCTTGAACGCCAGGACAGGGTGGACGCCGTCAAGCTCAGACAAAAGCTGTCTGGCAACGTTTGCATGGCGTTTATGGATGAGCAGGTTACCGCTCAGGACATCATGGATATGGGCTGTGTTCGTATCATCTTACCTAAACTGTCACTCAAATCCACTGCAGACCTGGCTTTAGGGCGTGCAGCAGGCAGGGCTCAGTGCATTGCGCTTTCTTTGCTCATGCATGGAAAAAGAATTGAAGTCCTGGAATTTGAGCATGACAACTTTGAAGCATCAGCACCACCGGCCCTGTTCGATATGTATAAAAACTACGAGAAAATACTTGATGGATTCGGCCTTTGCAGGTTTTCGGAGAATAAAGGGACATCCCAAACTATTCGTAAAAGGCTGATGACAGAATCTGATATGGCACAAATTTGTGCAAAAGGCATAAAGGAAATTGTGATTGCCCCGGGATGCCTGGTCACAGCTTTGGCCGCTGATATGGCAAGGCAGAAAGGTATCCGGATCATCACCGGCAGTGCTGCCGGGAAAGAAGAGGCGTAAAAATGATCGTTGGAAAAGTCGTGGGAAACGTTTGGGCTACCCGAAAGGAAGAGACCCTGAATGGATTGAAATTCATGATCGTGGTGCCGGATGATCCGGTTAATCCGGGGCAGCGGGACAGCCTTGTCGCCATTGACCAGGTGGGTGCAGGTATTGGTGAAACCGTGCTGGTTGCCCAGGGCAGTTCAGCACGGAAAACAGTTCAGCACGTAGACGCCCCTGTGGATGCAGCCATTGTGGGCATCATTGATGAAATGGAAGTTCGCGATCAAAACTAAACTGAAATGTCAGCGGCGGAATCGGTACATATGGACGCTTTAGGACTTGTAGAAACCCGGACCATTGTCCAGGGCGTAAAAGCCATGGATAAAATGCTCAAGGCAGCACCCGTAGCTCTTGTTAAGGGAACTGGTATCTGCTCAGGGCGGTACATGATCCAGGTGGCAGGGTTTCAGGCTGATGTCGAAGAAGCGTTGGCCCGTGCAAAAGATGAGGAGCCATTTCCCGTGGATGTCCGTATTCTGTCCCGTGTCAGTTCCCAGGTGTTGGCTGCCTTAAAAAAACAAGCGTCCTTGCCTCCGGAATCGGCAATGGGGGTGGTGGAGAGCCGGCGCGCCATTGCAGGAATTGCTGCTGCTGATGCAGCCGTAAAACAGGCTGATGTCATACTGGCCCGATTGACTGTGGCCAACGGTATAAATGGAAAATCTTATCTGGTACTGGGCGGCAATGTTGCCGCTGTAGAGGAAGGGGTTGAGGCAGCAGGGCTTGCCCTGGGAAAAGATCTGGTTGATCGTCTGGTTTTGCCGAGTCCCGATTCTTCTACAATCAGGGCATTGTGCCCGTTAGATCCCTGTGCCGGATGCAAGGAGATATAAATGAAGAAAAAACTGATCGGACCCCATAACCTGGACCAGTTCATCCAGGCAGACAAGGGGGTGCTTTGCCTGGGACCCGGACATATCCTGTCCCCTGGTGCAAGGGATGCTGCAAGGAACCGGGGCATATCCATTGTCTATTCCAATTCGGTCCAGGCAGATACAGCTTTAGAGTGCAGTACACCGCAGGCTTGTGCCCCCGAATCCGAAGGAAAACAAACCACTGAGGAGTTAAGCAGGCAGATTGTTACCCTGCTTAAAACCGATTTTAACTTGAGTGACCCTGAAATGATCAGGGATGTCACTGTGCAGGTGTTGAAACGGTTGCAAGATTGTTAGTTAAAAATGAGATTAATACCGGTGAGTAGTCCGGAACAAGGAGATAAAAATAATGAATGCATTGGGAATGATTGAAACAAGAGGTTATGTAGGCGCCATTGAAGCGGCAGATGCCATGGTAAAAGCTGCCAACGTTGAGTTGATCGGTAAACAGCAGGTTGGTTCCGGCCTGGTCACTGTGGTTGTCCGCGGTGATGTAGGTGCTGTGAAAGCCGCCACTGACGCAGGTGCTGCTGCAGCCGAACGTGTTGGAGAGCTTGTCAGCATCCATGTGATCCCAAGACCCCACACTGATGTAGAAGGTATCCTGCCCACAAAGAGTGCTTCTGACGAATAAACCGTACCTTCCTTAAGGAGAACCTGACATGGAAGTTGATAAGATCAAGCTGGAGGGGATTGTCCGCGAGGTGCTGGCCCGGTACATGGCTGAAAATGCAGTCCAGGGTCCGGGATTTGAGCGCCAGGTAGACGCCCAAAGCGGCGTCATGGCAATCAAACCCCAAACCGTCAAACCGGAACCTTTTGATACGGGCAAAACCGGAGACAGGGTATTTCTCAAAGATGTATTGACCACCGAGGAAAGCCCAAGGCTTGGATGTGGGGTTATGGAGATGAAGGAAACCACATTTGACTGGACCCTGAATTATGATGAGGTGGATGTGGTGCTGGAAGGATCTTTGAGCATTATTGTGGATGGCCGTAAAGTCACAGCCAACCAGGGAGAGATAATCTATATCCCCAAGAATACCAAGATCCAGTTTTCCGTGCCTGACTATGCCAAATTTATTTTTGTGACGTACCCGGCCAACTGGGAGGACCAATAAGCATGCCTGAAATTCGTCTTTTTCACCAATATCTTCGTTGCCCTGATTTTTTAATCCTCAAAATACGTCATGTATTCGTCCGGTTAAAAATTCTGTCCGCCTTGATCTTGGCAAAAAATTCTGAATTTCAAAAAAGCCTGTGAAAGAATCGAAATGGATATAGAAAGTTTAATAAAGGAAAAAGGGGTTGTCGGAGCCGGCGGTGCAGGCTTTCCTACCCATGTGAAGGTGGGGGCCAATGCTCATACGGTGCTGGTGAATGCCGCAGAGTGCGAACCCCTTCTGCACAAGGATAAGCAGCTTTTGCTTCACCACACAGATGCCTTTTTTAAAGGGCTTGGCATGGTTATGACAGCTGTCCAGGCAGACAAAGGCATCATCGGCATAAAAAAGAAGCACAAAAGCCTGATTGAAATGCTTGAAGGAAGACTGCCCAAAGATGTGGAAGTCTGCAAAGTAGACGACTTTTATCCGGCAGGAGATGAAATTACCCTGATCCGGGAAACAACCGGCATGATTGTTCCTCCGGGCGCCCTGCCTATTTCCCAGGGGGTTGTGGTCAACAACGTAGAGTCCCTTGTGAATATCGGAAACGACGGTCCGGTCGTCACCAAATTTATCAACCTGGCCGGAGAGGTAGAGAACCGTCATACCCTTGAGGTGCCTATTGGTATCAGCTTTGCCGAACTTCTGGAATATGCCCGCCCCACAATTTCTGAGTATGCAGTGATCGAAGGCGGTCCAATGATGGGGCAGATTATCACGGACATGGGCAAAGTGGTTACCAAAACCACTGCAGCTTTAATCGTGTTGCCAAAAGATCATGTGCTGATCAGAAAATATACGGATATGGCATCTGAAGAGCGGGTGAACCGTATCGGCAAATCCGCGTGTGACCAGTGCACGTTCTGTACTGAACTTTGCCCAAGATATCTTCTGGGTCATCCTATTCAGCCGCATAAAGCCATGCGTTCTCTTGTCTTTCACCTGGCGGGCGACCAACCTGCTGAACCCGAAGCCCATACTTTGTATTGCTGCCAGTGCAATTTGTGTTCGTTTGTATCCTGCCCTGAGGGGCTTTATCCGTCCCAGGTGTGCATAAACAACAGGAAACAGGCATTGGCACAAAAAGTAAAATATAAAGGCCCTGTTGCAGATTCAGGCCATCCTCTGGCACAATTCAGGAAAACCCCTTCCAAACGTCTTAAAACCATGCTGGATCTCAACCGCTTTCCAGATACTGGAGAGTTGACAGATTACCGGTTTGCGCCTGAAACCCTGACTATTCCTTTGCAGCAGCATATTGGTGCGCCTGCAATCGCTATGGTTGGTGAAGGGGACAGCGTTGAAAAAGGTCAAAAAATTGCCACCATGGGAGACTCCCTTGGAAGTGAAATCCATGCCCCGGCATCAGGAATTGTTTTTAAGGCTGACGCGTCAACTATTGGCATTCGGATCAACTCCGGCGGCAATTGAACCCCAAAGTAAAAGTTTAAGAAAAAAGGAAATATCATGTCCCATGCCATTGGAATCATAGAACTTTCCAGTATTGCCGCAGGATACCAGGCCCAGGATGCCATGCTCAAGGCCGCTGATGTCACAGCACTTGTGGCAAGAACCATTTGTTCCGGCAAATATCTGGTTATCATCGGCGGCTCAGTATCATCGGTCAGTGCCGCACTTGATGCAGGCAAAACCGAAGCTGCCGGATTTTTAATCGAAGCACTTAACATTCCCAATGTGGATCCCCAGGTGTTTTCTGCGATTTCAGGTAATGTTGATCTGACTGGCAGACATCACAGGTCTCTTGGAATTGTTGAAACTTTTTCCGCTACCCCGATTATTGAGGCGGCTGATGCAGCAGCAAAAGCTGCGGATGTAGTCCTTCTTCGCGTCCATGTCTCAATGGCCATCGGCGGAAAAGGGTTTATGCTGGTTAACGGGGATACGTCCGCAGTAAATGCGGCTGTAGACGCAGCATGTGAAACCATCAAAGAATCAGGAATGCTTGTGAACCGGGTCGTCATCCCGTCGGCATCTCCTGAATTGCTTAATGAATATATTTAATTGATTTTCTCCCAGCCGGTTCCCTGTATTTTGTCTCTCCTTTAAAGGGAACCGGCATTTTCTAAAGTGTGGTACAGGTAAGGTATATGAAAAAGATCATGCTCATAGGCAAATCCAGGTGCGGAAAAACCTCTTTGACCCAGGCACTTCAAGGCCTGGATGTCACCTACAGGAAAACCCAGGCTGTGACCTACAGCGGTATGGTAGTGGATACGCCTGGTGAGTTTGCTGAAAACCGAAGATTTTACTCCGCACTTATGGTGTCAGCGGCAAAGGCGGATGTCATCGGATTTGTCCAGGATGCCACTGCGAAAAACAGTATTTTCCCTCCGAAATTTGCTACCATGTTCAAAAAAGAAGTCATCGGAATTATATCCAAAACAGATCTTGATAACCGAGATTTGGAAAAATCCCGCAGGTTCCTTAAACTGGCTGGTGCAAGAACGGTTTTAGAAACCTCTGCTGTTACAGCGTATGGTATTGACTCGCTGTTAGATATTCTCACACACTAGAAGCTGTAAAATAAGCTTTATACTTTACTCCTTATGGACTCTGGCAAGGGATCGCCTCCCAAACAGTAGTTGCACGTTCTGATTTTGGTAGTTCTCAAAAGAAATTTCCGATTGGCCCTGGTGAACAAGGGTATCCCATATAACAGATACCGGCTCGTTAGTTCTAAGAAGCGGCTGCCGAATTTTTTTTAAAAATCCGCCTGATGCCGTCTTCTTAGAACTAACGAACCTAAGTGGGCAAACGTTCCATACCTTCATTTGAGGTTGCGACCGATAACGAATACACCCGCATTATATATGAAGTTACCAAAAGAGCTTTTTGTGTTGCTTTGTCCTGTATCATTGGTTTATTCTCCGCTAAAACTTTTTTCGAGATTCAGATCCGGCTCCTATGAGTCAACAATTTAACATATGGAAATAATGAAGATATGAATAAAGAAATTTCTGAAGCAGAGCTTTTGAATAATGGGTATAGAGCATCAATCATGATTTGGATTTTTCTTATGATTTTATTCATAATTCAGACTTGGGGTCTTTGGTACTATTCCCATTCGGCAACTGACAATTTTACTGCTTTGCTGCAAACAGCTGCATGGCTGCCCCATGTACTATTTATTTCAGCCGTCTTTGTTGCTGTTTTTGGGCTATATTCCAGAAAAAAAATGTTTAATAAAAAAATAGAAATTCGAGAAAAGCTGGTAAAGGAACAACCGGCCCATCCGGCAGCGATAGTCTTTGTAAAACATGTCGTTGTTCAACAATTTTTATATGTACTCGTGGGTACGTCAGGGTTGGTTCTTTATATGTTCAGTTCAGACAATCCTGCCGCATATTTATTATTTATAGTGTCGATAGTTGGGATTTTCTTTTCCTTTCCGCGAAAAAAAGAAATTAAACGTATTGATGAGCATCTTACAATTATAAAATAAGGGTACGAATATTGTGAGTCTGCCAGAAAAGTCTCACTTATTTATCCTCGTTTGTCTTTTGTTAGATTCTGAAATCAACACCTGATAGGTATACCTTTTGGAAAATGGTTTACACATAAATGTGTTAATTGCCCAAAAGCATTAAGTGCCAAGTTTATAGTTTTCAATTATATAAAGGTAATTTTCGGTACCAGAAAGAAAATGGCGACAATGATCACGGCCCCTAATATTCGTTCCATAATCCGGGGTGAAAATTTGGAAGACCCCATAAATGAACCAATTCCGCCGCCCACAAGAACGGCTGCAATCAAAAGCATGTAGTTAGACAGGTCAATTGAATTGTGGCTGAGGCGTGATATCAGGCCGGAAAACGAGTTTAGCCAGACAAAAATTGCGCCGCAGGCCGCTGCTTCCTTTTCTGTTCCCAGGTTAAAAACGATAATTAAAGGGACCAGATAGATGCCACCTCCAATTCCCACGATCCCGGCAATCAGTCCTAATACAGCGCCAGCAAATACAGAAATGATGATCTTTCCTTTTAGGCCCAAACCTAAGCGAATAGAGGTGTTGTCCCAGAAGTAGATGCGCAACGCTACAAAAATAAGGGATAGAAACAGGGTCCAATAAAAATAAGTTTTATCCAGCTTTAACGTACCTCCCAGATAAGCCATGGGAATGGAGGAAATCAAAAAGGGAAGGATCAGCTTTATCTTTGCATGTTTATTTCTAATGAAGTTATAGCTGCCGACAGAAGTGACAAGTAAATTTAAAAACAAGGAAACCAACGGGATAACAAGGGTATTAAAGCCTAAAAGAACCATTAGTGCCGTATAGGATGAGCCACCGCCCAGACCCACAGAAGAGTAGGAGAACGCCACTAAAAAAAAGAGAGCGGCAATGAAAAACGGTGATGTAAAAAGAGCTTCCATAATTTTAAATTTAACCTTTCATCATCCCCATGCTTTTGGTGATCAACAGGTCTGGGTGTGATGTCCTTTTTGCATATCCAGCCCGGTATTGCCCGGATTACATGATATAAAACGCCCAATAAATGACTAAAGCAAATCAAGTGCCAATTGTTTAAAGCAGGGTAGACTTGTACCATGTTGTTTTGTCTCTAAGATGTCGAAATGTAAACTGATATTGAAATATGGGTGATCATATGCCGTGTTTTGGAGGGGGTGTGTCAATCTTCAAAAATACAATTTTGAATCCATTAAATTACTTTTTTGTGGGAAGTGTATCGCATCGTATCTGAATCATAATTTTGAAAAACTGTTGAAAAAACCTCAGTCCTATCCCGGGATGACATACCCGGTGTATTTACTTAAGCGATAACCCTGACATGAATGTTGACAACAGAATCCGATTGAGTTATCCAGTTCACTAGCAATGATTACTTGAGGAATCCATATGCTACACTGAAGTGGGAGTCCATGCTCAGTTCGTATTTTCAGATTCGTCCGTTTCAAAAAGCATTCTCCTATTTTTTCTTGAAGATAATTCGCATGATTGCAGTTGTACCAGAACGAACAATAATCGTGGGTAAGACAATTGGCCAAAAATCGTGAATCACGGTGATATGAATCAATATTAAATCAAGCTGCCTCGTCCTATTGCCCATTTTACTTCAACCTTTGGGCTCAGGGCTAAAAGAGAATCGAAGCGGTAAAAAATAACAGAAGCATTTCGGTTAAACACAGATCAACAACATAAGGAGGTCTCATGCCCCGTATTCGTCTTGCCATTGGGTTATATTCTTGCCGTACTGCCGATTCAGACCGGCACATACCCTATTTGCGCGTGAATCCTGATGCCACGGTTCGCCGCATCATAGAATTGTTAGACACGCAACTTGTGCAATTTAACGGTTTTATCCGGGAGTCCGGTATCCCTAAGTTCGGTGTAAGGGGGATTTTCGTTGCACCGGAGTATATGTTTGCCTTCGGGGACGGTACCGGCCATCCTCGTGGCGTTCCCGACTACATGAAGGATCGTATCCTCAAATCACTCAAGGAATTATCACGCAAGCACGACGGTATCGTTCTTATCCCCGGCTCGATTGCATGGAATACCTCGGTGACGGGGCGCGGTACCGCCAATATATCTGCAGGAGGCAACCTTTCGGTTTCCGAGATCACAGCGGAACTTCCTATTATAGAGGCGAAACGGCTTTGGGCCGATGCCCGGGTCATGGACCAGGTGGGGCGTGATGCTGATCGAGGCGCCCGGAAGACGGCTCGGTCTGACCTCCTTAAAAATACCGGTGGCAACAGGCGTCTCCAAAAAAACTCGGTACCCGTATTCCACAATGGTAAGCTTGTTTGTATCCAGGACAAAGCATCAGACTATCATGAGAGTTCCCGTCCCTCGCACCTTCACGTTTCCGTGCCACATCCCGGTACATTTGAAATTCGGACCCACAAGGGGCCTTTGCGAATCGGTGTAGAGGTTTGTTTGGATCACAACATAGGCGCTTTGCGGCGGGCAATAGCGGCAGGTGCTGCAACTCCCCACATACATGCCATTGCATCTGCGGCAGTAGTCCCAAATGCCGACCATTTTCAAGCAACGCAAAATGGTGGTTTGGTCATTCATGCGTCGTCACAGCCAGCGTTCATGGGCACCTGGCGAATGGGTGGCGCAGTACCTGCAATGGCAGCGACTCCGGGTATGACTGATTTTACGGCCTACTGGCGGACAAATCGTTTCAATCCCGATCTGATCAATGGCGCTGCCCAATGTACGTTTGGTAATGATACGCTTGTGACCGATGTGGCTGATATTGATATTTAGTGAAGTTGCCGAGTTGATGTGGCAGATAAAAATGGCCGCCTTTTTTAAGGCGGCCATTTTTAACGATTTTTCACAAATTATGAATCAGCGTTCGTCCATAATGACAACAAATGAAAAAACGTGTATAAGGATTCGGTGCTTAATTCTTAATTAAGCAGCATGTCTTGTATTGGTTTTACAGCAAACGTCTGCGAAATGAATTAGTGGTTTAATTTGACAAGAACCACCTGAAAAGGGTTAAAGAATGAACAAAGAAAATACTAGTGACGTAACAATTTTAGTACCGGCAGGCCTTTTACCACTGGATATTATGGAAGCTGCCCATAGGCTTGCAGTTCAATACGACTTTCGAATTTATTTATCTAATGCCCAGAATCTTCGGTTGATAAATGTGCCTGATGAGGTGGTGACAAGTGTAAAAGACGAATTGGCTAAATTGGGTGCAGCGTTCAAAGCCCCTGGAAAATTCCCGATTCCCAGGGTGTGTATCGGTGAAGGGCATTGTAAATTAGGCGTTGTAGATACTTTCCAGGTCAGTCAAAAGATTTTGGATGCATTTGCCCAAAGGAAACACACTAAGGCAAAATTTAAGATTGCTGTGGCCGGCTGTACCATGAGCTGCGCTGATGCCAAAACCACAGATATTGGTATTATCGCCAAACGCAAAGGATATGATTTGTTCGCAGGTGGAAAAGGGGGGGCATTCCCAAAAACCGGGCGCAGAATTGCCAAGAACGTCAATGATGCTGAAATGTTGAACGTTATCGAAACCCTGGTTGAGTTTCATGACAGCAAAACAGAAAAGAAACAGCGGATGTCCAAGCTTCTTGACGATCCGGCTTTTCCTTTTCCCGAAGTTTAGGAAATATAGTTTGTAAGCGTACGATTGGGTCCTGTTAAACAAAGACCTGCACCTTGACTTTCGCTGATTATCTAAGCTAAAAAAGGTTTGTTCCCAATTCTATCTTGGGGCCAATCCTTCAACCGACAAGGTAAAATAATATGGATACAATACGAGTTAAAGGCGGGTCTATGGTGGCATGTGCTGCCTTTGTGATCGTAGTGGCAGGCATGAAAGCTGCTGCGGTTTTGGTCGTTCCGTTACTTTTGGCAAGTTTCTTGGCCATCATTTGTGCGCCGCCGCTGTACTGGATGAAAAACAAAGGTGTTCCCAGCCTAGTGAGCATTTTGCTGCTCATGCTTGGCGTGATCGTGATCCAGGTTATTCTGGTCAGCCTGGTATCGTCATCCATTGCGGATTTTTCAAAAAACCTGCCTTTTTATCAAGAGCGGTTAGTTACATTGATGTCCGGCAGTTTAAAGCTGCTGTCCAACTGGGGCATCCAGGTTGAGGCAGATAAGCTGACCGAACTGTTTAATCCTAGCCGGATTTTAGGGCTTGTGGCCAATACACTGAATGGGTTGGGTGGTGTTTTAACAAATACTTTTTTTGTTTTTCTGACCTTTCTTTTTATCCTGTCAGAGGCAGCCGGATTTCCCAATAAGCTTCGGGCGTTATCAACTGACGGTAACGGCGATTTAAGCAAGTATACGGAAATTACCGAAGGGGTGAACCGTTACATCGGAATAAAAACCCTGACCAGTCTGGCAACAGGTGTGGTGATTACGCTCTGGCTTTTGTTCCAGGGGGTGGACTATCCGGTTATGTGGGGCGTGTTCGCCTTTATGCTTAATTATATCCCCAATATCGGGTCTATTATTGCAGCTGTCCCGGCTGTTCTTCTGGCCTTAATCCAGCTGGGTCCAATGTCTGCACTGATTTCCGCTATCGGGTATTTTATTGTCAACACTGTTGTGGGCAGTGTAATTGAACCCAAGGTCATGGGCGATGGCATTGGTCTGTCTACGCTTGTTGTTTTTCTCTCGTTGGCATTCTGGGGATGGGTGCTGGGACCGGTAGGGATGCTGTTGTCCGTACCTTTGACCATGGCGGTCAAAATTGCGTTGGGGGGAAAGGAATCCACCCAGTGGATTTCAATTCTTTTAGGCTCCAACTGGGAAGCCGCCCAACGTTTGGAAGGTAAGAAATAAAAATTACCGGGTACTGCCCTGGATATTAATTAATAGTACGCCTTTTTTTACTTTGGGGCCGCCTATTGTGACACTGCCGTTGTTCTTCAGCCGCACCCCTGTCTGAAATATCGGGCTGCCTTTAGAGTTGATGCGGATGTGGTATTGAATCCGCTTTCCTTTTTTACCCTGAGGAGTGATCACCAACTGTCTTTGACCCGGCAGGCTCATGACGCCTTGCTTGCCCTGAGGCAGGCTCATACTTTTCTGGTTAACAAGTTTAAATCGGGAATACTGGAAAACCGGCTTGATTTCCCTGACCACGTCCTGGATACCCGGGTCAACATGGGCCGGGCCTTTGCTGGCATGAACAACCTTGACGCGGGTCTGGTAAACCTGCTTGGCCTGGGCTGTAACGCTGAAAACGCAGGTCAGTAACATGGCGATCATGCCCACACAGATTAGATTTGATTTAAAACCTGTATTCATCCTCATCCTCTTTCATCCTAAGTTTCGGAAAACCATATAATAGTATGCTGAGTATCTGCTGTTTCTATGATCATAACCGATGATCCGTAGGTGTCAACGGAATTTACAATGGCAGAGGGCCCAGGCTGGGTTTCCTTGGTCCAGGGAAACACGGCAACTACAATTATAAGGGCTGCTGCACCCAGTGATGCAAGTTTTATCCCAAACCTTTGGGAGCGTCCGGAGGGTCCTGAAAACAAGGATAAAAAGCGTTTTAACATACTGGGTTTTCTATCCATGGTCGTGTGGGACATCTGTCTGTTTATATCTGTGGCCTGGGTGCTGACGTGGTGCTGAAACCCTTGAGTGATTTGTCTGAACTTTGCTTCTTTTTGGGCACAGGAATGACATTGAGCCATATGGCGGGTGAACGCCTCATGGTCATCAGCCGTGACTTCATTGTCCACAAACCTGGATATAAATTCCTGTGAGTATGCTTTGCAGGTTGTCATGGAGTGCCCCCTTTGTCTTTATTTTGTTTTTCCAGGTTTTCTAATATCATCTGTCTTGCCCTGTGAAGCCTTGAGCTGACCGTCCCTTCCTTGATACCTAACGTTTGCGAGATCTCTTTGTAGGATAATCCTTCAATGGTGGAAAGAACAAATGCGACCCTTATTTTTTCCGGCAGGCTGCGGACCGCTTCTGCAAGTGATGCTTCTTCCTGTTTTTCCCGAAGCCGGGTTTCAGGGGTCTCTCCTTTAACAGCCTCGTCATATACCAGAAATTCCGTGTCCGTCTCAAGTGACGTGTGGTGCCATTTAAACCTTCGTTTCCATTTTCGCTTCCAGTTCAGGCAATGGTTGACCGTGATTTTTCTCAACCAGGTCCAAAGCCCTGAATCACCCCGGAATCCGTGAATGCTGCCCATGGCTTTTAAAAAAACATCCTGAACGATTTCCTGGCTTTCCCCATGATCCAGTGTGATACCGTATGCGATCCTGAGCAATCGTTCCTGATAAAGGGAGACCAGCATGTTGCAGGCCCACTGCTGCCCTTTCCTGAGACGCTCAATCAGGGCGGCTTCGTCAATGGGTGCCGGGCCGGCAGCAGAAACTGTGTTCCTGCTGCCTGTATCTTTCCCGGAAGGTTTAGTCAGGTGATTTTGGGGCACCACTCATCCTTAAACAGGTTGGTTTTGCTTGTTGTTAATAGGCCCGGCCGTGCCTGACCCATACTCTTTCTTTTTTCCAGTAGCCTTTGGATACCTGGAACTCTTCATACCTGCCGTTTACCCATCTGCCTCGTTTGTTGTAATGGCCCGGATTCCAGCGGGTTTCGTATACAGGTGCCATCCAAACTTTCCGGGTTTCCCAGTGACCCTTGCGATGGTGCCGTTTTGCATACCGGTATGCGGGGGCAGGGGGCGGTGCATGAACATGTCTGACAACAACAGGCTCGGGTCTATTCATGTTGTTAACAATGGCTGCACCCAAAAGGGTTACGCCTGTTCCAAGAAGAAACCCTTCTATGGTATGGCGGCGGGCAGCGCCTGCCTGGGCAAAACTGGTTGACAATCCTAAAACTAATATGGTTGCGGTTGCAATGGCAATCTGTTTTTTCATGGTGTCCTCCTAAGTGGTGGTTTCTTTGTCCGGTTTTTTGGTCCGGTTAAAAGGGTAGACACCAAAAATTTAAAAAACTTCAAAAAAAAATGAAAAAAATGCAGGTCTTACCAAAAGTCCCAGTAAATGGCGTTATCCGCCGATGGATGTCATATGATTTAAAGGAATATCAGTTGGTGTGCGGGATGCAAGATCATGGGATTGCGGCTTTTGAGCCAGAGCCGATACCATGATTTGCTTGAGTTCATCATCAGTTGCCCCGTTGCGCAATGCCGTAAGGATATCGGTCTCATCATTTTTAAGCAGGCAGGGCCGCAGGGTTCCCCTGGAAGTGAGACGAAGACGGTTGCATTCACTGCAGAAATGGGAGCTGACAGGAGTTATAAATCCCAATATGCCCGGGGCATCTCCAATTTTAAATTTTTTGGCGGGTCCGTCGTTCTGTTCCCGCTTCATTGGGGTCAGCGGACCATGGGATTTAATTATAAGGTCCTGGATTTCATTGGTCAGAATCTGCTGTTGTTTTTCAACATCCGAGTCGCCCATGGGCATATATTCTATAAACCGGATGTGAAATGGGTATTTCAGGGTCAGGCCTGCAATGGCCTGGATCTCGTCATCATTAAAGCCCCTGAGGGCTACTGTGTTTATTTTGATGGGGGAAATACCCTGGGCATGGGCTTCAAGAATAGCGTCCCATACCCGGTCAAACCGGTCCCGCTGAGTAATCTGTTTGAATTTTTCCGGAACAAGGGTATCCAGACTGAAATTCAGGCGTTGAATCCCCATGTCCTTTAGGGTTTTAATTTTTTCAGGCGTCAGCAGGGCGCCGTTGGTCGTAATGGATATGTCTTGTAAGGTTTCGATCTGGCAAAGCCGTTCAAGAAAAGATAGAATGCCTTTTCTTACAAAGGGTTCTCCACCGGTGATTCTAACCTTTGTAATACCCATATCGCATGCCAGGCGGGTGATCTTTAAGATCTCCTCATACCTGGCAATACGTTTGTGCTCAATGACTTTGAACGGGCTGGACGGGATACAATACCTGCACCGGAAATTACACCGGTCCGTGACCGATATCCGCAGGTAATTGATATTTCTGTTCCCGGCGATCATGGGGTTATTTGCCGGTTACATTGTAATGTGCCAAAAGCGCATCAATCAGGCCCGGGATGGTGTAAGGATCTGCCTCAATATCTACTTGAACCCCTAAATCCCGTGCCGTATCCGAGGTAATGGGGCCAATGCTGGCCATAGTTACGTCCTTGAGCAGACTCAGGCTCTCTTCACCGTCAAGCAGGGACATAAAATTGCTGACAGTTGAAGATGAGGTAAAGGTCACTGCATCAATCGCATTGTCTTTCAACAGATCGATCAGGGTTTCTTTGCCGTCATCTGCAAGCTCTGTCTCATAGGCTGTGACTTCGTCTACAAGAGCTCCCATCTTGGCCAGTTCTTCAGGCAGGATGGTCCGCGCTTTTTTGGCACGGGGCAACAATACTTTTTTGCCCTGGATTTCAATATCGGAAAACGCATCAATCACGGATTCTGCCCGGTAGGTTTCAGGCAGGATATCAGAGATGATGCCGTAATCAGCCAGCCGTTCCTTTGTCACAGGACCGATACAGGCAAATTTTAGATGGCCCAACGCCCGAACATCTTTACCCTTTTCAAACAGGGTATCAAAAAAGTATTTTACACCGTTTACGGAGGTCAGCACCAGCCATTCATATTGTTCCAGATTATCAATCGCATGTTCAAGCGGTGTTCTGTCTTTTGGTGGGGCAATCCGTATAGTGGGAATCTCTATGCACTGGGCACCAAGCCGGGTGAGTTCGGCCACAAGGCCTGAGGCCTGGGCACGAGCGCGGGTTATGACAATACGTTTGCCGAATAAAGGTTTCTTGTCAAACCAAGCCAGCTCGTCACGAAGTGAAACCACATGGCCTACCACAATGATGGCAGGTGACTTAAGGCCGGCTTTTTTGACCACGTCAACAATTGTTTCCAGGGTGCCGGTAACAGTCTGCTGTCGTGTGGTGGTACCCCATCTGACAAGTGCCACAGGTGTATCTGCGGGTTTGCCATTCTCCATGAGGTTTTTCACAATATTGGCAAGGTTCTTAACCCCCATAAGAAAAACCAGGGTGGCATCTGATTTGGCAAACACATCCCATTGCATCCGGGATTCTTTTTTATCAGGCCGTTCATGGCCGGTGATAAAAGAGACAAAGGAGGTATGGTCTCTGTGGGTGACAGGGATGCCTGCATAGGCAGGGGCAGATATGGCAGATGTGACACCTGGGATCACTTCATAGGAAATCCCGTATTCCAGCAATTCCTGGGCCTCTTCACCGCCACGGCCGAAAACAAAAGGATCCCCGCCCTTAAGGCGCGCCACATTTTTACCTTCTTTGGCTTTGTCTACCAGCAGAAGATTGATTTTATCCTGGGTGAGGGTATGGTCCCCGCCTTTTTTCCCCACATAGATGATTTCAGCATCTTTGCGGGCATAATCCAGAAGATAGGGGGAGGCCAGGTAGTCGTAAACAACGACATCTGCTGTTTCAATGCATTCTTTGGCTTTGATGGTAAGCAGTCCGGGATCTCCCGGACCGGCACCGATGAGGAATACCTTACCCTTGAGTAGTGTCATTTGATTCCAAATTCTCCAATATGCGTTTACCGCCATTTTCAAGCAGTTGTTCTGCAAGCTTGCGGCCGTTTTCAATTACATCTCCGGCAGGAGAGGCGATACGTTCCTTGATCACTTCCTGTCCGTCCTCTGATGCCACAATGGCAGTGAGTAAAACCTGGTCATCTTCGATTTTTCCAAAACAGGCGACCGGTATATGGCAGGACCCTTCGATCTGTTTAAGAAAGGCGCGTTCCCCCTCTACACAGACGCGGGTGGGTTCGTGGTCCAAAGCCTCCATAATGGGGGCCATGTCAGGATCATTTTCCCGGGTCTCAATACAAAGGGCACCCTGGCCTACTGCCGGAACCATGGTGTCTTCTGTCAGGTATTCTGTGATTTCATTTTCCTGGCCCAGGCGGCGAAGGCCTGCTGCTGCAAGGACAATGGCATCATAATCCCCGGCCTTGAGTTTTTTGACTCGTGTATCCAGGTTTCCCCGGATGGATTTGATTTCAAGATCGGGCCGGGCATGTTTAAGCTGGGACCCCCTTCTTAGACTTGATGTGCCGATAACAGCGCCTTGAGGATAGTCTGACAGGGCCTTACCGCTGCCTGAAATCAATATGTCAAACGGGTTTTCCCGTTCAGGTATGGCGCCTATGGTCAGGCCGGGGGGCAGTTCTCCGGGCATGTCTTTCATGGAATGGACAGCCAAGTCGATGCGATTTTCCATCAGGGCAGTTTCAATTTCTTTTACAAAAAGCCCTTTGCCGCCGACCATGGCAAGCGGCCGGTCCGTGATCCTGTCCCCGGTGGTTTTAATGATGGTAATTTCTACCTGTGTTTCAGGAAAAGCCGTTTTAATCCGGCCTTTTATATAATTGGCCTGCCACAGGGCAAGCTGGCTTCCCCGTGTGCCGATACGCACTTGATTTTTCATTAATGATTTATCCTATACTGGCGGTGCTGCATGAACCGCAATTTGTTGAGGCGCAGCCGGCACAGCCTGAACTGCCTGCAGATGTGGTGGTTTGGATCTGGCCTCCTGGGCCAGAAGATTTGGATACAAATCCGCATTTTGACATCAATCTGCCGAGATCTTCGCTTTTGCATTCAGGGCATTGGGGTTTAAAGCTGCCCATGACAAGGGTCTCAAAGTCCGTCCCGCAGGCATTGCATTTGTATTCGTAAATTGGCATGTTTCTACCTCTTTGACTCTCAAGTTTAATAAACAAACTAATATAAGGGTTTAACCCTTTTTTTTCAAGTCGATAGAAACAAAAGACAGCTAAATTTTTCTTTTTAACCCAAGATGATAGATCTGTGCATATCAAAACAGGATTATTGATTTAATAAAACTTAAAAAGTAACTTGTCACTTTTTAAAATATGATATATGGCTGTTATATTCCAATCAGAATTAAACGGGAGTGAGTATGAAAACCGGACTGACCCAGAAGCAAAGAAGTGCTGCTACCCGGCGCAAACTGCTGGACGCTGCCGCCTTGGTACTTATTGAACAAGGGTACGCCAACCTGACCACCACAAAGGTCTGCAAGGCAGCTGGCGTGTCCCAAGGGGCATTGTTTAAGCATTATGAATCAAAGATGGCCTTGCTGGCCGCATTGGCTGAAGATTTATATGCTGGGCTGGCCCATGAATTTGAATCCCTGTTTTCTGCCATTTTGCCGGATCAGGACGTGATCCGGGAAAGTATCCGGATACTTTGGGCAGTTTTTTCGTCTCAAAAGCAGCTTGCCACCTATGATCTGACAGTTGCTTCTCGCACGGATCAGGTTCTCAAGGAGATACTGGACAAGATTGTGGTCGGGCACCGTGAACGCATCTGGGTTATTGCAGATAAAGTGTTTGAATCGGTGAACGCAGGCAGAACCCAGTTTGAAATGCTGGCGGATCTGGTTCTTATTTCTGTTCAGGGTATGGTCATAAATGGTCTGGCTTATCCTGAGCCTGACAGCATTGAACAGCGTCTGTCATACCTTGAAACCATTGTAAAAAGCCATCTTGCCTCAACAGTCGGGGAGGTCACATGCTAAAGGATATTATCAAACGGTGCATTAAAACCCCTGTTAAAAATCCGAAAATGTTTCCGGTTCAAGGCAATGGTGATACTCACTACCTTTTACCGCCGCTTGATCCTGAAAGCCCCTGGCCAAAGTTCAGATCCAACCCGGAACAGACAGGCAGGTCTGAGGTTCGACAGGTCGAGTCAGAAAATCGGCCGTGGGTATATCAAACCGGAAAAGGCATATTCAGTTCCCCTGTCATTGATGGAGAAGGAACCATATATATCGGGTCGGCAGATCATTACTTTTATGCACTGAATAGGGACGGCAGCCTGAAATGGAAATTCAGGACAAATGAAATAATTGACTCTTCAGCCCTGCTCGATGACAGGGGGCGGGTGTATTTTGGTTCGGGTGACGGGCATGTATACTGCCTGGATAAATGTACCGGTGCTGCGGTCTGGGTCTTTAAAGCGCATTCCACCCAGGAGGTAAGAGAACAATTCAATATTAAAACCTATAACCTCAACTGGTTTGAGGGCAATATCTCCATGCTGGGTGACGGGACTATCCTGGCTCCAAATGACAACTACCTTGTCTATGCCCTGGACAGGGATACCGGGAAACCTAAAGGTGAGTACCTTAACAATGAGATGGGGTGGTCGTGCCCGGCGGTCAATCCCCGGACCGGGCGTATTTTCTTTGGTTCCTGTTTTGCTGCCGGGATTACGATGTTTTGTTATGATATCAAAACCGGCAAAAAGATATGGACATCCGGCGGGCTTGGCAGCGTGTCTGCCTCACCGCTTTTGACATCATTTCACCCGGATGGGGCCGTACTTTTCGGCGGCTTTGACGGTATCCTGCGGGCCGTGTCCCAAAAAAACGGTAAGCAGTTGTGGGCATTCGGAACCCATGACCATATATATGGAAGCCCTGCACAACTATCGGACGGCCGTATTCTCCAGGCGTCATGTTCAGGAACTGTATATTGCCTCTCACCTGATACAGGCAAACCAGTTTGGACGTTTGATACTTCATCTCCTGTACGGTCCTCACCAGCCGTGGACAGGGCTGACCGGATATATTTTGGTTCAGGTGAGGGCCGTCTTTTCTGCATTGACAGCAATGGACAGTTTCTATGGGCCTACCAGTGCATTGATTCGCAGCGTAACGACCTTAACAGTTCTCCTGCATTAGGGGGGGATGGCGTCTGCATCGCAGGCGAAGACGGCGGAATCTTTTTTATCCCTTATGATTACCCTTTGTCAGAAAAAGGAAAACATGACAGCCGGGTTATAACCAAGCAGGACTATACAGAAAGTCAGGACGGCAGCTTCCTCTATTATGCAGATCCCTTTGGCCGAAGACACCGCAAAATTCCCGAATCCATTGATGCCAATGCCCCCATTACCCTTGTCCATGTGCTCAGGGAAAACAATGCAACGATTTTATCCGCCATTGATATGGCCAGCCTGTCTGTAACTGTTTCAGGTTCCCAAAAAGCCGATATCCGTCTGTCTGCTGACCGCAGGTTTATTACCCTGCTTCCAAAAGAAATGTGGAAAGGGGAAAACGGGGTGCTTGAAATCGACATCCGGTTCAAGGTGGTCACCCGGCTGAAGCGGTTTGGGCTCAAATTTTTTGGTGGACGCAAAAACCATACCCACCAGGAGACAATCAAGGTAAACATTAACCAAGAACTCAAAAGCGAAAAGACAGACGTTTTCCAATCCATGCCTTACTCGGTTTCCAAAGCATCAGACGATAACGGTGACTTGGGAACCGTGTTTGAGATCAGCAGGCTTTCCTGCCCCATGCCGACGATGCTGCCTTCTTATAACCAGATCGGCTTTGATTCCCTTCATTATCTTGCAGCAATAGTGGATGGAAAAGATAACAGGGCGGTGTTGTGGGTTGTACCGGGGAAACTGGACAGTGCGACGGGAAAAACCATTGTCAATCCGGAACTCAAGGATATATTTGTGCTGAACCTGGTCTATGAAAATGGTCTGCTCACCCTGTACAATTATGAATCGTTTAAAATCAGTTTTGTTGGATCCTGGGATATGCCCATGGGGCTCTACAGGATCGCAGCAAAGGTAGATCCGAAGTCAGGAAACGTGATGACAAAAGGGGCGCTCAATGCCGAAGCGCTTTGTGATCAGATACGGTTTTATGGGAAATTCTTGAAACTTACAGGACTTTCGGACATGAAAACCGGCAAGATGCAGATCAGCGGTGGACTGGATTTAGGGCTTTGGGGAAGAAAAACATCCATTCCTGATCTGTCCGGCCTTAAGGTTGACCTGAGTGTTACAGCCAAACAGGCAGTGGCGCGTTTCAATAGTATCAGGCTTCAAAAAGAAGACCATGTCTTTGGTATATTGCTTATTCAAGCTGATATAGGGACGCCGGTCATCATGGATTATGCCGGAAAAACAAAGGTGGTGACAGACACTGGGGGACAGGTTGAAAGGGTTGTTCTCGATTATGAACCCAATCGCCTTAGTGGGCAGATTCGAGGGCTTGTGATGGTGGATACCCACGTGGTCTGCAGGGTTGAAAGTAAAGTATAGGTGGCCATATGAAAATACCTGTTGCCATAAAATGGTTTGAGTCTACCCCGATGGAACACGGTATTACATTGATTCGCGAGTGGGCATTGGCGCCGGAGACCGGATGCAATATCTGGCATATCCGCGGTGATGACCGGGACCTGCTGTTTGATTCCGGTACCGGCTTGATCAGCCTTAAAGAAAGTTTGCCCGATCTATTTACCCGGCCGGTTATCTGTGTATCAAGCCATTCTCATTTTGACCATGCCGGGGGAAGCTATGAGTTTGAAGACTTCAGAATTCATGAGTCCGAAGCCCCGGTTATTTGCTCCCCTGACCGTAAGAATACTACCGTACAAGGGTTCCTTACCAACAGTATGTTCAGTGCATCACCATTTAAAGGGTTTGATGCTGACCTTTACCAGGTCAGGGCGGCCAGACCCGCTGCCATCCTTGAGGAGGGTGATATCATTGATCTTGGTAACCGCGCCTTTACCGTACTGCATTTGCCGGGACATTCTCCGGGCAGCATCGGACTGTACGAAGAATCCACAGGGTACCTTTTTTCAGGTGATGCACTGTTTGACGGCCATCTGTATGACGATGTCTATCATTCCAATATCCAGGATTGGGTCAAGACCATGAAACGGTTTGCATTTATTGATGTGAGAAAGGTTTTCGGGGGGCATTTCCATTGTTTTGGCCCGAACCGCATGCAGGTAATTATAGATCAATTCCTTCAGAAACAGGTGATTTAAGGAGGCGCATGGCAAATCAGTCCCATACCCAGGAGAAAAATTTAATGCAGAGCCCGGTAGCTCTGTCCATGGGCACCATACTGCTGTACAACATGGCCGGGTTTGCCTTTAATCTTTACGACACTGTACTCTATGCCTGGCTGCCTTACTTTTACGCACCGCCGGAAAGTACTGGCAAACTGCAGTATGTTTCCCTTACTGTTTTCGGTGTCATCCTTATGCTGGGACGAATCCTGGATGCAGTAACTGATCCGCTGATCGGTTATTGGTCTGATAGAACACGTACTCGATGGGGCAGGAGAAAACCCTTTATTTTTGTGTCAGGCCCGATTCTTTTTCTGACCTTTATCCTGGTGTGGACACCGCCGGTTCAGGGAATCTCCCTTTTAAATGGGGTGTATCTGGGAGCCATCCTCTTTTTTTACTACTGGGCTTACACCGGGTTGTTGATTCCCTGGCTGGCAACGGTGCCCGAGTTGAGCCAGGAAAATGCAGGCCGGGTTAAAATTATTTCGGTGGGTATTGTGATCGGTATCATAGGCGCCATGGTTGGCGGTGGCTTGTCCGGTCCCCTTTTGGAGATGTCTTCGCCCCTTGTCATGGCTGCAGTACTTGGCGCAGTTGCATTTGTAGCCAGTGAATTAACTCTTTTGGGGGTCAAGGAAAATTATTCACCACCTGAAAGTGCTCCACCAGACAATGAAAAAGGATTTTTTACTACCTGGAAAAAAGTGTTTATAGACAAGCATGTTCTTTCTTTTTCTGCCATGATCATGATGGTACAGATGACATATCAGCTCATGCTCATGAATGTTCCTTATATGACCACTTTGATTTTAAAACGGAATGAATCAGACGCATCTTTGCTCATGGGCGAAATTATCCTGCTCATGGCCCTATCCACACCGGTCTGGTATATGCTTCTTAAAAAATATCCCAAACGATGGGTCATGCGGGTGATTATCTTGCTTATGGCCCTTGGTTTTGTTGCAAGTTTTTATATAGGCTCGCTTCCTGGTTTGTCACCAATGACCCAGGCGCTTTTCATTCTTCCGGTGGCAGCGCTTCCCATGGGAGGGATGTTTACGGCATCCCTGGCATTGATCTCTGACCTGACAGACTATGGAGAACTCAAGCACGGTGCACGGACTGAAGCCATTTATTTTGGAATTTACGGGATTGTCAGAAAGGCGGGTTGGGCTGTTTGTTCTCTCATTCTAACCTATACGCTCACCAGGTTTGGATACAGTGTGGAAAATCCTTTGGGTGTCAGAATGATCTGGATCATCTGCGCAGGTTGCTGCGTGGCAGGGCTTTTGTTGTTTATCCCATACAGAATTGGTGATTCAAAATCACAGACACAGGAAATGATCAGGTCTTGATCCATTTTACAGCCAGAAAAGCACCTGTGTCAGGTCTGTTTTTCTTTCCTGCGGCTTCGATTCCGGGAATTTCTTTTTCAGGCGTATCTTTAAGAAAATGAATAGCGGTCTTGATCTCAGGAGCACCTGGCACAATTGCTTTCATGTCTTCCGGTGATCTGAAAAAGATATTCTCAAATAAATTGTGGCCCTGTTTAGCTTTCCGGGTTCTGCGGTCAGCCCATGGGCTGAGGCTGTTCAAGGTGGTGACGACAACAGTACCGCCTTTTTGGGTCACCCGGTTCAATTCGGAAACCGCCTTTTTTGCGTCCTCTACAAATTCTATGGCCGTCATGGAAAAGACCTTGTCAAACTGATTGTCCGCAAAGGGCAGGGCGCACATATTAGAACAGGTGCCTGCAAAGGCATCTGCAGTGCCGCGGTGCACAGCTATTTGAAGCATGGGAAATGAAAGATCAATACCTGTGACCCGGCTGCCACGGTCGAGTACAGACCGGGTAAATATTCCTGTACCGCACCCCACATCTAAAATCCGTTCCCCAGGGTTTGGATTCAGCATATCCATCAGGATTTCTGATTCATAGAGTTTGATATACCGGCCTGAAGGTGTGTCAAACCAGGCATCGTACTTGTCTGTCCATGTATCAAAGAGTTCGTCTGTCATGGTCTTTTTCTACAGGGACTCAATGACCCCGGCTGCAATTAAGGGGATGAGGATTTCATGGTGTCCCACAATGGCGTAACCTTTTCCCTTGCCAAGGGTTGGCCGGTTGACCACATTGGTCATGGGCCGGTAATGGCGGATAAAATCCAGGTTGACTGTGGTGAAATCGTCAACCTTGTGGCCCAGGTTCCGTACCAAGGTCAACCCCTTTAAAAAAACCTCGGGAAGGATCACGGCAGACCCGGCATTTACAAAAACCCCGTTTTCAAGATCTGCAATGTTTTTAGCCAGGATCTTAAAGTCATCCATGGATGCTTTACCACATCCTGCCCCGTCAAAGTCCGGATGCATATGAATGATATCGGTGCCCATGGCCACGTGAACTGTGACCGGCAGACCAAGTTTTGCTCCCTGGGCAGTCAGGCTTAAGTCTTTGTAGGGCAGGTCCTGATCCAGTATGAGCTGTCCCACAGCCCGGCCAAGCCCCGTGCCTTTTTCATTGGCATTCTCAATGGCCTGATTGAGCAGTTCCGAGGTTTCTTTTGCCATGCCAAAACTGCCGGTGCCGATACTTGCAGCGACATCTTCACTGGTTCGGCCGGTAAGTGCTGTTTCAAGGTCATGGATAATGCATGATCCGTTCATGGCCAGCAACGTAATGACTTGCTTTTCCATTAAATCAATCAAGATGGGATTCATCCCGGTTTTGATTACATGGCCGCCCATGGCAAAACAGACGTGCCTTCCATTTTTGGCGGCAAGGGAAATCGCCTCAATCACCGCTCTTATGTCTTTTCCTGCGAGAATGGCGGGCAGCCTGTCCATAAATGTGCCAAGGCCTTCTCCCTTTGTCCAAGGCTGAGCAAAATCATCCTTTGACACCAGGCTTTTGCGATCCATGATGGAATAGGTGGACAGTTTCGTATAATCCAGATGTTTTTCTTCAGCCATTGAAGATTTTCCTTTCGGTTAGATCGCACAGGATATGGGCCAGTAAAATGTGCACTTCCTGGATCCTTGCCGTCACCGGGCTGTCCACACAAAAGGCCATGTCGCTTATCTCTTTGAGCTTGCCACCGGAACCTGAAAAACCCACAAGGGTCATTCTCATATCCTTGGCTGCCTGGGCAGCCTTAACCACATTGGGGGAGTTGCCTGAAGTTGAAATTCCAATTACCAGATCCCCGTTCTGTCCCAGGGCCTGGACCTGTTTTAGGAAAATATCATCATAGGAATAGTCATTTCCGATACTTGTGATGATTGATGTATCACAGGTCAGGGCAATTGCAGCAAGAGGCCGTCTTTCTATCTGGAACCGATTTACAAATTCTGCAGCAATATGCTGGCAGTCTGCGGCTGACCCACCGTTTCCAAAAAGTAAAATTTTATTCCCTGATTCAAGGGTGTCGGCCATTGCCTGGGCACACTCCAGTATCAACGCCTCGTTGGCATCAAAAAATACCTGCTTGGCTTTGATACTGTCCTCAACAGACTGGCGTATAATATTCTTCATGGTGTTTCCTTTTGATTTCCTTCTAGTAACACAGAGCAGTCTCAGGCAGACTTGATAACGTTATCCCGGTTCAATTCCATGGCCTGTTCGTAAATGTCCTGGATCTCTTCAAGACGCTGCTTGAACAAATCATTTTCCGGGTCCAAAGCCAGGCTCTTTTTGGCAAAACTCAATGCAATGCTCAGGTTCTTTTTTTGTAATGTCATGGCCCGGGCATATCCTGACAATGCCACGGCATCATTGGGGCTGAATTTGACTGCCTGGTTAAACTGGATGCCTGCACCGGCAGCATCTTTTTTGTCTAAAAGGATTTCACCTTTCAGCCTGTATGCGGTACCCGAGTCCGGATTGAGTTTTACCGCTGCATCCAGGTGGGGTATAGCCTGGTCAAATTGCTCTGACTTGAACAGTAAATGACCGAGCAGCAGCTCTATTTCAAAAATATCCGGATTAATGGCATGTGCTTTTTTCAAGTAGAGAAGCGCTGTATCTTCTTTTTCGTTAATCCTGTGGATCAGGCCGATGTTGTAAATGACCATTACTTCTTCAGGATTGATGGATGATGCCTGTTCAAAGCATTCAAGGGCTTTATCAATTTCTTCTGTGATGCCGTAGGCAACGCCCAAACTGTTAATTAGATTGATATTTTTAGGATCAATGGCAAGGCCTGTTTCATATTCAAGGATGGCTTCATCAGTTTTTTCCAGTTGGTAAAGGCGGTCTCCGCTGATATTCAGGGAGATCCCATCAAACTCAATCGTGTGGCCTGGGCCAAAAAAAGCTGCATGGTCCAGTGCCTTGAGGGCATTGCCAGGTACCTGGTCTTTGGTGAAATCATGGAAAGGATAGACAGCGGTTCCCATGAGCAGTTCAGCCTTGAGACGGTCTGAAATTTTTTCTTTTAGCAATGTCAGCAGGCGTTTCCCGTCCTTTTCCGTTTCATAATCCCAGAACACAAGGATAAACGTTAGAGGGTCCAGGCTTTCCCAGATGCCTCTATCTTTATCCAGGACGGAATGAAAGCAGGCTTCAAAAATATCCCTTGCCTTTTCCCGCGTTTTTTCAGGGGCCTGGGCATCGATCTGTATTACCGAGGCAATAAAATTGTCCTTGGGGATTTTGATTTCGGCCAAGCGGTCGCCAAATCCGGAAAATTCTACGGTAGGTGTGTGGATCAGATCTGAAAAATAAGTTTCCGGTGGGTGTACCGGCTGGGTATCTGACCCGGTTTTTAAAAAATGAATTTCCTTGGACGTAAATTTTTGAATCATTTTTTATTTATCAGCCTGTTGAAGGTTGTGGCAAGGATCTGGTCCTGGCCGGGTTGAAGTGTTCTGGGGTCAATGATAAACCGATCGTCTTCAATGCGGCCCATGACCGGTGGGGTACCAGCACGCAGTTGTTTTTCCAGGGCAGCCACCGACATGGTTTTAGGCCGGATGGTCAGGCACCGGGTAGGCAGTTTCAACTCCGGGTAGGAGCCGCCGCCTGGCCTGGATTCCATATCTGCCAGGGATAATTCTGCTTGGTCGCCAACAGCTTTTTCCACCAGGTTGAACAGGGTGTCAGCCTGATTGGAAATTTCTTCATAGGAGCGTGTCAGCATATTCAGGGTCGGGATCTTTTTAACAGCATCAGCCTTGTCCCGGTAAAGTTTAAGTGTTGATTCCAGGGCCGCTAAGGTCATTTTGTCAATGCGTAGGGCCCGGGTCAGAGGGTTTGCCTTGATTTGGTCAAGGGTTTCTTTTTTGCCAACGATAATACCTGCCTGGGGCCCGCCTAAGAGTTTGTCGCCGCTGAAGGTAACCACATCTGCTCCTGCTGCAACCCTTTCTGATACCAGCGGTTCTGCCGGCATTCCAAAAGGACCGAAGTCGATGAGGGTGCCTGAACCTAAGTCTTCCATGACCGGTATATTGTGTTCGCCACCAATGGCAGCCAAATCCTTTAATGAAACACTGGCTGTAAATCCTTCAATTTTGTAGTTAGATGTATGAACTTTGAGAAGCAGACCGGTATATTCGTTTATGGCACCGGCATAGTCCCTGGGATGGGTCCGGTTTGTGGTTCCCACTTCTTTTAGGCAGCATCCGCTTTTTGTCATAACATCCGGTACCCTGAACGATCCGCCGATTTCGACCAGTTCTCCCCTGGAAACCACCACCTCTTTACCCTGGGCAATGGTGTTTAAGGCTAAAAGTACAGCACCTGCATTGTTGTTTACAGCCATGGCAGCTTCAGCACCGGTTAGCTCACAGATCAGTTCCTCGATGGCAGCATAGCGGATACCCCGTTTACCTGTATCCAGGTTGAGTTCAAGATTGGAATAGGACTGGTTGACGCTGCAAATGTTATCGAGTGCATCCTGGCAGAGCAGGGCACGGCCCAGGTTGGTGTGAAGAACAACCCCGGTCCCGTTGATCAAGGGGATCAATCGGTTTTTCATTTTTTGGTTCGCCCAGATTGCTGCACGTTTCAAAAGGGCGTCATCGGAAGTATCTACCTGCTTGTCCGCAAGGATATCCTTTCGGGCCTCATCTATGCTGGTCCGAACCGCTTCAAGAACCACGGACCTGGGAACTTGTAAAAAACGGTCGTCTGATTTGGCAATATCCAGAAGGCTGTCTACACCGGGAAGGGATTTTAATTGCTGCTGTTTATCTGTCATTGACGGTTCCATTGTTGTTGGATGTGTGGTGATGGGTCAATGCTTCCAGGGGCAAGGCATCTATAAATACCGGCAGGCTCTGGAAATCCAGTCCCAGTTTCATAAGTACGGATTCTAAATATTGGGAATCAATTATTTCAAGATCAAGGCCTGTGAAAAATTTCTCCATAAGAAGATCGGCCAAATACACAATATCTACCAGCCCGTGATGGGTCTGTGCTTTTTCCGGGGTGTGGTGGTATCGGATAACCTGGGAGAGGGCATCTGAAAATTGCCAATGGTTTGCAAGTATTGATCCGGCCTGGCAATGGGTAAAATCAAGTATTTGCTCTTCTGCCTGGATAAAGCTTTTGTCATCTTCTCCAATTTGCCTGAATAATAAAGGGGAACTGTCTGCTATATATTGGTCAAGGACCACCTTGCCTATATCGTGCAGAAGGCCTGCAGTATACGCTTGCTTGGGATCTGTTTTTCCTGTTTTTTCTGCTAATTTTTCAGCCAGGCTGCCCACTCCCACGGCATGGAAGAAAAGTCCGCCTTTACACAAAGAGTATCCGGACATACCGGTTTGGCCGTAATATGCTTCAACTGCCGCGGTGATTACTGTTTTTACAAGCATATTCTTGCCTAAGAGCAGGACGGCATCTTTAAGGGTATCGACACGGGCAGTACCTGCAAACAGGGCAGAGTTGCATATTTTTAGCGTTTGTGCTGAAAGCACTTGGTCCTGGGAAAGCTCGTGTGTGATGTCATTGATACCGTGGCTGTCTTCCTGGG
>JAKSAU010000015.1 GCA_022361535.1 Desulfobacterales bacterium | reverse complement strand
TTGAAATGGTAATTTTGAAGCCCAGTTCGTTATGGCTGACCTTCTAAGATCATGGATAGTGCATTTAGAAACTCCAGCTAGAGCAATTATCTTGTTAAAGTTTCTATTGATGTTATTGATAAGCTCTGACCTTTCATTCCAATTACCCAACTTAACACGTCGGATTATCAACTTTAGCCTTTTTGGAGAAATGAAAACGTATGGATGGCAGGGGGGAGCATCAAACTGAATTTGTGTCAGAAAATTTAAGGCTTTCTAAGAAAAAGGAACTACACGATTCTGGCGATTTTTGGGCTCCCACTCGATAATTTTGCCTTTGCCTTTTTTGGCTTCAACATTTATTCTTCGATTCTCAAAGTCAATATTGTTGAAAGTCAGGTTTAACATCTCGTTTAGGCGAAGGCCACTGCTATAAGCTAGGGAAATCAAAGCTTTCCACCAAAGATCATCAGTTGCACCGATTAACTTGCAATACTCGCTTATTTCAACGTATCTTTTAGGAGGAGGAGTTATTTTGCGAGGTTTGATTTTTTTGAAAGGATTGCTTCCTTCTTGCAGGTAGCCTCTAGGATCAATTGCCCTATTAAAAATTGAGCGAAGATATCGAATATATTTATTGATTGTTGCTATTTTGATCCTTTTTTCGGCAAGGAGTTCAGAAATAAAACCTTCAGCGTGTCGAGGAGTAATTTTATCTAATTTGACAGAGCCGCCTATATAGTTTTCAAAGAGCTTGAGCAAAGCATTGTGTTCTTGGTATGTAGCTAAAGAAACTTGACCGAGCATTACTTTTTCGTGCTCAAGGCGAAAGTCATGCAAGGAAATTAAGTTTGGCTTGTCGGCTTTGCCTTGGCAAACTTTACCTTGCATCTCTATTGAGTATCGGTCAGCTTCTTTTTTGGTTTTGAATACTTTACCGTATTTCTTATCGTTAGTTCTGGTCCATCTTACAATCCAGTTATGTTTTCTTAGTTTTGGCCAACGTTCCTTTGGAACTGGATTGCCGTTTTGGTCATACGGTATAGGTTCTAACCAGTTACGATACATACCTACTTTTGTTATTGTCATTGGTATTTCCTTTCCGTGAAAGAAAGGTAGTCTACCAGCGACGATTGACTAAAGTATTATATATCATGCTAGCCAATCGCGCAAGTATTAATCCTCAGTTTTATTTTCCAGAAATCTTTCCAGTTGAGACTTTAGATACCAAACCCGGCGAGCATATTTTGTAGCTTTCAAAAAACCTTTGTCACGCCAGTAATTTAAGGTTCGAATAGCCGATACTGGATTATGTCCTATTTGGTTAAGACGCAAAAACATCGCTGCTTCCATTGGTGTCATAAGGTCAGGAAAAAACTTTGGATGTTCTGGCCATTCATTTGTTCTATCATTTTCCATTCATCTATTTCCAAAACCGCTCATCAATTTCATACCAGTCAGACTTTTC
>JAKSAU010000823.1 GCA_022361535.1 Desulfobacterales bacterium | reverse complement strand
TGGATAGAGTTCTTTCCACGTGTTTTTCCTTTAATATTAAGGTTAATGTTTAGTCTAAATCGGGGTTGAAAAATAGCATAAGAGCATATTATAAGTCAAACCCTGTAAAGGGCTGGATAAGGGTTGATGTATAGGGAGGTATCGGCCCGCTTATCCTAAGAAACGGCTGCCGAATTATTTTTTCAAAAAATCCGTCTGATGTCTTTTTCTTAGGATAAACGGGCCTGTGTGGTATAACTATGTTTGTCTTTAAAATTCATTAAAATCGGTACAGTCTAAAGTGAGCGGTTATATATAATGGAAGAAGGTATCTTAAAAATTGGAGTGACGGGTTCTGCCGGTTCCGGAAAAAGCCTTGTCTGTGAAGGGTTTCAAAAACTTGGGTTGGTCACTTTGGATTGTGATGTTATCGCAAGGCAGGTTGTTGAGCCGGGGCAGGCGGCTTATAAGAAGGTTGTAGAAGCTTTTGGCCAAGGGGTTTTGACAAAAGATCTTACCCTGGACAGGGCAGGTTTACGAAATATAATTGTGGATAAACCGGAGCTGCGAAAAAAGTTAGAAGCCATTCTTCACCCGGCAATTATTAAGGAGATGGTCCGGCAGATGGAAACCGCAGACTATATAAAGGAACCGGCCTGTGCCGTTGAGGTGCCCCTTTTATTTGAGCTGGATATGGCAGGACACTTTGATTGTGTTGTGGTTGTAACCGCTAAAGATGAGCATCTTGTGGAGCGTATATCTGCCAGGGACGGTGTTAGTATGGAAAGCGCCAAAAAAATATTGAACATCCAGATGCCCCAAGGTGAAAAAATCAAACGGGCCGATCATGTAGTTAAAAACACAGGTGATAAGAATGCGTTGTTTGAGTCAATCGCAATATTGTATCAAAAACTTGTAAAACAGCGCTTGACAAAAAAATCATAATGCTTTATTTAGCTTTTTGTATTATAGTACTTCAAAATCTACCCTTTTGTTCCGCAGGTCGCTTTTGCTTCCAAATTGTCAAAAAGGTATCCCAAACAAATTAGAATTCTAATAAAACACATAAACATATGATGAACACCGGGAGACTTAATGAATCTTGTAGAACTCAATAAGATGAAAATCAGTGAGCTGACCAAGCTTGCAAAAAAATACAATATCCAGGGGATCGGCGGGCTTAAAAAACAGGAACTTATTTTTGCCTTGCTCCAGGCCAATATTGAAGAAAGCGGCCAGATCTATGGTGAAGGTACCTTGGAAATCCTTCCGGATGGTTTTGGGTTCTTAAGGGCGCCTGGGTACAACTATCTGCCCGGGCCTGACGACATTTATGTGTCTCCATCCCAGATCCGGCGGTTCAACCTGAGGACCGGTGATACCATTTCCGGCCAGGTTCGCCAGCCCAAGGATTCTGAACGGTATTTTGCCCTGCTCAAGGTTGAAGCGGTTAATTTCCTGAATCCGGAAATGGTGGCTGAGACAATACTCTTTGATAACCTTCTGCCCTTGTACCCGGAGCGGAAGATGAATCTTGAAGCAGAGCCGAACAATTACTCCATGCGTGTGATTGACTTGATGGCACCTATCGGTTTTGGTCAGCGTGGTCTTATTGTTTCCCCGCCAAAGGCCGGTAAAACAATGCTGCTGCAAAATATTGCCAATTCCATGATCCGGGCCCATAAAAATATCGTTCCCATGATCCTGCTCATTGATGAGCGGCCAGAGGAAGTAACGGATATGGCAAGGTCAGTAGAGGCTGAGGTGATTTCATCCACATTTGACGAACCTGCAGAACGGCATGTTCAGGTAGCGGAAATGGTTATTGAAAAAGCCAAGAGAATCGTAGAGCAGGGACATGATGTGGTTATCCTTTTGGATAGTATTACCCGTCTGGCCCGTGCGTATAATGCAGTTATGCCGCCTTCCGGTAAAATCC
>JAKSAU010001099.1 GCA_022361535.1 Desulfobacterales bacterium | reverse complement strand
GACCACGTGAGAGAAAGAACGCTTGAGATGTTCAAAGAGAGAGGCACTGTTGTTCTCGTCGTTATCGAAGGGGACTGTTTCCTCCAGGATCGAAACATCTCCCGTTTCTTTGATATATTCGGTAACCGAGAGGACCAACCAGAGGGGATCGTCATTAAAATTCGAACCGATCTCGTTATTGCCACGTTTGGTCAAGGGTTGGTACTGATGATAGGCCCCACCGTCTTCGAATTGCGTGGCAGCGATATCGAGGATGCGTTCCTTAGCACGCCCTGGTATCTGATGCACAAAACCGATCAAATCTTGATTGGAATCTCGGAAGCCCATCCCCCGTCCGATACCACTCTCGAAATAAGAGGCACTACGGGACATATTAAAGGTCACCATGCACTGATACTGATTCCAGACATTAACCATGCGATCGAGCTTGGGATCGTGACTCTTCACTTGATAAATCGATAAGAGGGTTTCCCAATAGGTCTTTAACTGGGCTAAGGCTAGACGCACCTTCTCCGGTTGGTCATAACGAGCGATCATCGCCTGTGCTTTAGTCTTGTTAACGATTCCGGGTGATTCCCATTTCTCGTTGTCTTCGTTTTCTACATAACCAAGCACGAAGATCAGTTGTTTTTCCTCACCCGGTGCTAAACTTAAGCTTAGACAGTGAGACGCAATGGGGGACCAACCGTGTGCTTCGGAGTTACCCGATTTATTATTGAAGACGACATCCGGGCGATCGGTTCCGTTATAAGTACCCAGGAAAGATTCGCGATCCGTGTCGAATCCCGTAATATCCGCATTCACAGAATAGAAAGCGTAGTGATTGCGTCGTTCCTTATATTCCGTTTTGTGATAGAGGATAGAACCATCTATTTCAACTTCCCCGGTAGAGAAATTGCGTTGGAAGTTGGTCATGTCATCCAAGGCATTCCAGAGACACCATTCCACAAAGGAGTAGAGTTTAAAGGTTTTGGTTTTCTTGGTACGATTCTTGAGTGTTAGCTGCTGTATTTCACAGGCATTACCCAAAGGCACGAAATAGAGCACTTCCGCACGTAGACCGTTCTTCTCTCCACGCAGACGCGAGTACCCTAAACCATGACGGCATTCATAATCCTCCAAGGGCGTCTTGACAGGTTGCCAGCCGGGATTCCATACCCCTCCCTCTTCATGGATATAGAAGTACTTGCCGTTAGAATCCAAAGGGATGTTATTATAACGATAGCGAGTGATCCGGCGTAGACGTGCATCCTTATAAAAACTATAACCACCCGCCGTATTAGAGAAAATCGAGAAGAAGGGTGTTAGAATTGCTTATGTCAATCTAACTATTGGTCAAGGTGTTTTCGAAACTATTGACGTAGAAGATTTGACTAAGCATAGAATGTATAGTGAGTATTTTGAGATACCTAGAGCATCAGCAGAATTGATTAATAAG
>JAKSAU010001005.1 GCA_022361535.1 Desulfobacterales bacterium | reverse complement strand
GAGACATAGCTTTGCAACACATTGATTAGAACCCGGAACTGATTTAAGGTATATTCAAACCTTATTGGGGCATAATAGCACCCGTACTACTGAAATCTATACGCACGTAGCCAATCATGTTTTGAGCGGTATTGAAAATCCTCTAGATTCGTAAGGGTATAGTGGAAGTAACGACACCGGTGGTGTTGTTACTCCGATGTTATAGCGCATCACAAAAAATAGATGAGGATAATAAAGGATCACATTTTTATCTCCATACCCGTTTTGATGATTCTTACTAGTTGTCAAAAACAACATATACAGTTTGATCGTCAAGAGTGTTTGGAAGTTTATGAAGAAATGCTGGTAACCCCTAAAGAACTATTAAACGACAAGTTTTATACGGCAAATAATTTAAATGAGTTCGAATTAATTGAAATAGATACGTCCGACAACTATGTGCTTAAAATTAAGTATGAATTCAAATTCACGGACTCTGCTTCAAATTTCTCTTTCATAATAAGTACTTTAATTGCTTTTGAAGAAAGTGAAGAAGATGCTGAAAGGACATTAAGAAACTGGGAAGGTGGTTATGAAATGGGAATAGGAAATAGCTTGACCAGAAATAATATAGAGGTAATAAACTTAAACGATTCTTTACACTTTGGTGAAACCTCAAACTTCAATAAATATGAAAAAAACGGTCGAATAAAAGGTTATTATCTATCTGGACGAACTGAACAAATTGTATATCTCCATGCCGTTGTTTCAGATCATCTGGCCCACCATGACTATCCAGAGTTACTTAAACTTAGGATCAATAAAATGGATCAGTTCGAAAGGTTTGTCAAAAGTAAAGGCGCTATAACATGAGCTATGAATGCATGGGGTTTTGCAGGCATGGAACTGACAGTGGGATTGGAAAGTCCGCCACGATGTGTAATTTTATCGGTGTGGCTTGAGCGTATGGAAAGGAAAGTGCTTTCTATTCTCCACACATCATAGCAGTATCGTTGTAATGAATAAATCTCCCTGAGCCAAGTGAACTGGTTTAAAAAAGTAAAGAAGAAAAAAGATGTACGTATTTCTAGCTACTCAGAATTCTGGGAATGGTTCATTGACCAGCAAGAGGCTTTTCACAAGGTCATCAAAAGCAATAAAAATGTCGAACGTGATTTCATAAATCCCTTTTCAGCGGCAATCAATCAGCTAAACCCAGGCTTCTATTTTTTAGCCGGCATGTTAGACGATGATGTAGCTGAACTAATAATAACCGCTGATGGTAATTTTCAAGTGATCCCTTATGTTGAAGACCTAATTGAGTCTGCGCCAGAATTAGCAAACTGGAAGTTCACAGCTCACAAAACTCCGGGAAAGTCTACAATATCAATTAACATGTCAGGCCATCAGTTTAAT
>JAKSAU010000651.1 GCA_022361535.1 Desulfobacterales bacterium | reverse complement strand
TTGTACTGCAGCTGCATCAGACCTGGGGCTTGAGCCGGAAATTCCGGTATTTAACGGTGGCGGCGACACCAGTATGATCAGCATGGGAAGCGGGTGCCTGGATTTAAACGATACGCATATTTACACAGGAACGTCCGGGTGGGTGATTGCTAATGTGGACCGGCGTATGGTCGATGTCCGGCATTTTATTGCAGCCATTGCCGGAGCACTTCCCGGACAATACAATTACATTGCTGAACAGGAAACTTCCGGCCTTTGCCTTCAATGGGTAAAGGACCATTTGGCTTTGGATGCAATAGGGGTATATTTGAACAACAGCCAGATGCCCGACATGGATGACGATGCCTTGTACGGTTTGATGAATCAAAAGGTTCTTGAGATAGAGCCTGGATCAGGGGGGCTGATTTTTACTCCTTGGCTCCATGGCAATCGTGCGCCCAGGGAAGATGCACTGGCTCGCGGGATGTTTTTCAATATCGGGCTTCATACGGGTAAGCGGGCCATGATCCGGTCGGTTCTCGAAGGTATGGCGTTTCACAAACGCTGGATGCTGGAGGCTGTGGAGAAAAAGGTCGGCACTGATTCTACTTTGCGATTTGTAGGCGGCGGCGCAAGGTCTGAGGTGCTATGCCAGATTCTTGCTGATGTATTGAACAAAGAGATCCAGGTTCCGGTATCCCCCCAGAATGTGGGTGCAGCAGGCGCGGCTATTGTCTGCGGCATGGGATTGGGTATCATCGAATCGGCTCAAGATGCTAAATCTTTGATTGAAGTGGAATCAATATATCAGCCGGAGAAAAAAAACAGACAAGTTTATGACCGGATGTTTAGGGTATTCAAAAAATTATACGATCGGAACAAAAAGCTGTTTCATTCATTGAATCAACAATGATTAAAAGCCACCTCTAAAATTGTCTCTTGGATCGATATTTGGGTTACAAGAAAAATTGAATCCTCGAAATATTCTATACAATAGAATTTTAACGCCTATGTCCGCTTGATAAAAACATTCAAAACCTTGATGTTGTAATCTATGGCCCTTTATTTGTAGACGATTCTAAGCCCCGTGTTTTTCTCTCGAATTTACCTAATGTTACCTTAATTCGCTTCAATGTGGTCACATGTGACCACATTTTTTTCAATGAAAATTCCTCTTTCCTATTGTTTTTTAGACCTGAG
>JAKSAU010000635.1 GCA_022361535.1 Desulfobacterales bacterium | reverse complement strand
CCAAGAGAAATGTGATCAAAGAACAGACTGTGAATTGTCTCGGCTGAATAAGATATCCGGCCTTATAATTATTTGTTGATGGAGCGTTAAAATGTCTATGAAAAATACAATTAGCTTCCAGTTAGATGGTGAAGAGATTCAGGCTCAAGAAGGACAAACCATAGCCGAAGCAATACTCACTCGTGGAGTTACAGAGATGAGGCATACGAGAGATGATAAACCACGTTGTGCATTCTGCGGAATGGGCGTTTGTTATGAGTGCCGCATGATCGTTGACGGGGTTCCTAATACTCGAACTTGTGTCACATTGGTAACACCGGGATGTAAGGTTGAGACCCAGCACGATAACAACATTAAAAATTCAGGGGTGAAGTATGATTGATGCTGATATTGTGATCATTGGAGGAGGCCCTGCCGGTATGGCAGCCGCTGTTAAAGCGGCACAACATAATTTCAAGGTAATTCTCATGGAAGAGATGTCCTCTTTGGGTGGTAAAGTGCTGAGAAATGAAGCCCATGAGAATTCGAAAAGTCCTGCCAATCCTATTGAGGTGAAGACACGGCAAAAACTTTTCCAGGCCATCGAAGAAAATAAAGAAAAAATTAAGATACTTACGAATACGGAAGTCTGGAGCGTTACCGACCAGAAAGTTGTTCAATTTCATTGTAAATCCCAGGGGGCTTTCAAAACAGGAACTGTTCGTGGGAAAAAATTGATCGTTGCAGTGGGCGCAACCGATAAAATCATACCTTTTTCCGGATGGCATCTGCCCGGGGTGTTTACTATTGGTGGTTTAAATACCTTTGTTCAAAGAGGGATTGTGCCCGGTAAAAATATATTGGTGGCCGGAACCGGCCCATTGCAGATTGCGTTGGCCTATCATCTGGTTAATGCCGGAGCCAGGGTAAAGGCAATTGCTGATGTATCCACATTTAAGGAAACGTTCCATTCAGCATTGGGAATTCTGAGAAATGGCGGCCTCGGTAAACTGATGCTGGGGCTGAGATATTTGTTCAAAATCAAGGGCAGCAAAATTCCTACCCATTATTCCTATATTGTAAAAAAAGCTATAGGTACCGATCGGGTTGAAGGGGCTGAGATCGTTAAGGTGGACAAATCGTGGCGCCCCATCCCTGGCACTGAAAAGACCATTGGGGTTGACACCATCGCCACCGGCTTCAATCTTGCGCCTCAAACAGAGATTACCAGGATGGCCGGATGTAATCACACCTATAATGATCAGTTTGGATATTGGATGGTTGATCGAAATGAAAAAATGGAGACATCGGTGGACGGTATTTTTGTGGCTGGTGATGGTGCCGACATCAAAGGATATGATGCTGCAATAGATGAAGGCAGGACCGCCGCAATTGCTGCTTGTGAACAACTGGGCGCCAAGCCTTTGAACAATATGGCATCCCTTCAGAAAAAAATGAAAAATCATAGGGGAATCGGATCTGAAATGAGTTCTGCGGCCAAAATCCGGCCGGGAATTTTTGAAGTGTTGACAGATGATACGATTATCTGCAGATGTGAAGAAATTCGATATAAAGATATCAAATCCGCAGTAAAACAGGGCGCCAGGGATGTGAATGACATTAAAAGAAGGACACGTCTGGGGATGGGGCATTGTCAAGGCCGCTTCTGTGGACAGGTAGTGAATGAATTAATCAGGCAGGTCTCGGGTGAGCAGGTTGAACGGAAGACGCTCACCGTGCGTCCACCGCTGAAACCGGTGCCATTAAAAGCTATTGTTGGTATGGATGACCAATTAAAATAATCGTAACGACCTTCCCTGCAACTTATAACATTTGTTTTTCTCATCCGAATCAACTTTTCGGTAGCAGGCGAGGTCTCTAATCACATGATGAAAGGAGCATAGGAATGATTCAACGTGAAGGAACTGGAACAAGGGTAAGCGAGATTGTAATCCACAACGACACTATCTATCTTGCAGGAATAGTAGGGGATGGTAAACCGAATACGTCAATTACTGAACAAACAGAATACTGCCTTCGCAAAGCTGAAGCGCTTCTGGAGAAAGCAGGATCTTCTCCGGAACATATTTTGCAAACAACAATTTGGCTTTCTGACATTCGTGATTTTGATGAGATGAATGCAGTATGGGATGCCTGGGTGCCTAAAGGGCATGCGCCTGCCCGTGCCTGCGGGGAAGCCAGACTTGCTTCACAAGTATATGGGGTGGAATTTATTATTACGGCAGCTAAAAAATAGGACTAACGTTTTGTGAGTACGATTGAACTAAGCTTTCGATCGTACTGCAAATTAAATAAACTGAGCCCAGTCCTATATAAGGGTGTTGAGATCGTTTGATTGTTATCGATAAAATAGGCATATTAATTTCAAAATCACATGCCTGGCTTAAGGAGCTATAATCATACCCAATAAATCAAACACCAGCCTGTTGATTTCAACATTCTCCATATCTGTTGACCTGCACCCAGGTTGGGGGAAAATCGGGATGAGATCTATCATCTGTCAGCTTCATTGAACCGAATGCTTGACCGGTTTCATTTTTTTCTCAGGCAAAAAGAGTATGTCGGAAACTCCTCGCATGAATTAAAGCGCCCCATCAGCGAAATAAGTAATGCCAAGGCGGTGACTTATGGTATAAATGCTCAGAATTTGGGTTACATTCTGATACTACATCTTGTGGCTGAACAGAATCAAAATTCTGACAACGTTTGTCAGATCAAATCCAGATTTTTACACTTAAGTAGATCGTTAGATGAAGCAGAATTTGACAATTTTTCATGTTCGCGGTATTTGGTGAAGACAACCAAGTAAGGCCCGATAATCTTTGTTGTGTATGCTTTTTATTTATTCCTCCCCCATTCTTCGAGATAGCAACGATTCTTAATTAAGGTCCACCACGTTGGCGTTGCTGTTGCTGAAGTGCGTGAACAACCTGTGAAGTACGCAATGCAAAAAATGCATACGATTCTGCGTTGTCTTGGGCATTATTAGGGGGATAAGCTGGATCTCCCCACAAGATATTAAGGCAGGCACCATCAATATGAGCAGCTTCATGAATTAAAACCACACGTCTATCATTATATAAAGCTTGATTTGATGCGAAAAAAAGGGGGCAAACTTCTATATTTGAGCTTGTTCCACCTGGACAGTGAGCTAATGCCTGGGCATCTGGACCGGGGCCCTGACACGAAGCCTGTGGAGCGCAAGCAAAATTACTCCCCGATAGTATGGTTTCGATGTTAGTGAATCTGGTTACTACACTCGAAATCATACTATCTCGAAGTGCAATGCGTGCAGCAGCAGGGGTACGACTACTTGCAGGAATAAAATCCTCAGTGAATGCTTGATCTATTGCAGAATATGCATTGTAATCTGGATCCAGTTGTTGCTGATTCGTTGGGAGTAACCGGATACGATCCAGGATAGATAGAGCCTGTAATGCATCCTGAACCCTTGGTATTGCCCGAGTCCTTGCGTCGTCTATATCTGTATCCTCGTCACTAGTACACCCCTGATAGCACTGCACATCAGGCATCCCCTCTTTATTCTTGTTTTGTTGAACCACATGAGCCAATTCGTGTGCTAATAATTTTTTTCCTGCATGGGACTCAGGTTTATATTGATCTGTTCCAAAAACAATATCATTTCCAATAGTGAATGCTTTGGCATTTATTCCGTCTGCAAGGTTTGATTCTTGTTCACCTGAATGTACCCTTACATGACTGAAATCTTCTCTAAACCGGTTTTCAAAGAAATATCGGTCGTCAGCAATTAAAGGTTTGCCTCCCCCTTTAAGGTTACTAATTCCTTGTCCTAAATCAACATTAGGCGTTTTAGTTGCTTCAGGTTTTAGTTTAGGTCTAATGATATCTTCTGTTTCTTCTTCCTTTTCATTAGGCATACCCATTACCTGCTCAGCTATGTCATCGGCCTCCTGTTCAAATTTGTCATCAGGAGAGCCTACCTTTAGTTTCGTTTGGCATGAGTTTGTTGGTACACGGCTGAAATTAAAATTTGAGTAAGACGGGGTTATTGTAAATGATTCTGCTTGCACTTCTCCATCATTCGAGTTTTGCAATTGGTGTACAGATTGATTGTGGAGGGTCCGTATGGGTTGAAGTGCCGAATCTACGTCATGGTTTTGACTGGAAAGTGACCTGTTTGTCTTTCCTTTTGGTACGAAAATCTCCATGGCGGATCTCCTTTTGTTTTGTCATAAGCTTAACAAAGGACTTGGATAATATTCAATCTTAAGGACTTAGTGAAAGGACAGAATATGAACACTGATTATGAATATAGTTTAAAAGTATAATTGATAATTTCAGGGCAGCAACAGAGTTAGAAGCTCAACGCACTGTGCCAAATCGACAGAAAGATATAATTTATAATATAGATGATAGTCAAAAAAGCAAGGAAGTTCTTAATTCGCCTATAGAGAAAAAATATATAAGATAATCGCTTGTTAAGGGGAATTGAACTGCCAGATAAATAAATGGGGCAAAAGCTTCCAATGTGTCTATGATTGAACGTCGTGTGCCTTGTTGATTTTTTTGTTGACTACTTCTAAGGTACCGCCCAGATTCGTCCGTAAATGCACTCTAAGAAACTTTCTGAATCTTAACTTTTAGTACAAAGTTAAGATTCGGGTTAATCTTGGTCCGAAGCACTGGCCGATGAAGTCAACGCCATTTTTGATATGGCACTGGGTCCTGATTTATAGACAGATTGATCACTATGCCATGTCTTAAAATTATCATCTTGTTTGTAATTCTGATTGGTGAACAGAAAACAGCGGAGACCTTTCTCTTCAACCATTTAACAGCGAAATTTTGCTTTCTGAGCGTATTCAACGGCAAACTCCTTTAACCCATTTCCTAAAAAAAGATCAAGTAAGCTATTATTTTTCTTGACAAATAAAAACACATAAGTCTTATTGTATAAATGTATGACATT
>JAKSAU010000680.1 GCA_022361535.1 Desulfobacterales bacterium | reverse complement strand
TAAGATTTCACCCTTTTCTCGCCATTCACGGTGACAAGGATAAAGTTGCCTTGGGCGTATCAGCAGCAGCCGCCGTCGCCGCAGGAGGCATTTTCTTCGCCTTTTATCCAGACCTGGATAATGTAGGCGGCTCAGCCGACCCCCGGGTTGACGGATAAGGCTTCGGACGGGCAGTTGTTCACGCAGGCACCGCATTCCATGCAGGCGTTGAAGTCTATGATGGTGGCTTTTCTGTCCTGCATCTCCAAAACTCCCTGCGGGCAGACATGGGTGCACAGGCTGCATCCGATACACTTGTCCGTGTCCAGAACCAGTGTGGCGACGTCTTCCAAATGTCGAAATTCTTTCATGGGTGTTTCCTCCTAAAATGCGCCATAGATCCAGCAGATGGCTGAAATAGTCAAACAGACGAGCTGGACCGGAATATAGCGCTTCATCTCTTTTTCAACGCCTGACGGGGACGTGAATGGGGTTGTGCCGGTGAAATTCATGGCCAGAAACGAGCTGATGGCCACCGTGAACAGAAACAGCCCGTGGGCCGATGCCAGGGACAGGGTATCCCCGGGCAGGGCCAGGATCAGGATCAGGCCGGATACGGCACCGGTTATGATACCTTTGAGTGCAAATTCCCGGACCGGGATATGGGGCAGCAGGGCCGGTGTAATCACCGCGCCGGACATGACACCGGCCACCATGGCGGCCAAGGCGGTCAGTCCCCTTGTCCAGGCGCTGAAAAACGAAAAGACGCCCGGCCCGATGCCGGACAGGATCAGCAGGACAAAAGCCGTGATAAGGGCCGGTTTCAGTATGATCTGCACCTCTACCGGCGTCAGGATCAGGCGTTCGTAAAAGGTGAAAGTGACGGACCGCATCGCTTTATCCGCCTTTCGCCCGCTTTCCAGGAATTCGGGGATATCGGTTGCCCGGACCGGTCCGTAAACGACCCGGAAACCGGATTGCTCCTTTACCTTTTTGGCGGAAACCCCGGTAGCGCCCAACTGGGGGACGATGATTCGTTTGTGGGACACCACCCGGCTCAGATCGGCGGCCTGAATCCGCTTCACCATCTCCGCCGTTGCAAAGGTGCCTTTACCGGCTGCGCACCAGACATTGATCCCCTTTGTATCCAGGACAAGGATCCAGGCGTCGAGGCCGTCCGCGGCACAGCGGAGATGGTCAAAGGTGAGTTTGAAATTGGCCGTAGCCAGGATCTCTGACGTTGCGTCGGGATTGCCCACGGCATAGAGCCCCGGTGCCACCGTATACC
>JAKSAU010001073.1 GCA_022361535.1 Desulfobacterales bacterium | reverse complement strand
TACGGAGCCTGATTTATGCAAAAAGAAGATGCACTATCGATTCTGTTAGTTGAGGATGATCGCGTCGATCAACGGGAGTGTCAACGCCTCCTACAACGATCGAGCCTCGTGGTCGAAAAGATTCGATATGCCGAAAGCCTTGCCGATGCGTTAACTATCTTGGCGAATGAATCCTTCGATTTTGTCCTGGTCGATCTGAACCTACCGGACTGTATGGGCATGGACACCTTTATTGCATTACAAGAAGAGTATGCGCATATCCCGATGGTTGTGGTAACGGGCGAAGATGGTCAGGAGATGGGATTGCAGGCTGTAGCGCATGGTGCACAGGATTATCTCATCAAGGGGCAGATTGACACGGATATTTTACATCGTTCGATTCGCTATGCAGTGGAACGTAAGCGTGCAGAGGAAGCGTTGCGTCGTGAACGTGACTTTGCCGAACGGGTCATTGAAACGACGCAAGCGATTGTACTGGTCCTCGATACCGAGATGCGGATCGTGCGTTTCAATTCGTATATGCGTTTTCTGACGGGGTATGAGGTAGAAGAGCTCCAAGCTGGAGATTGGTTGGCTATCCTTATCCGCGATGACCATCATGCCTCTTTCCGTGAGATCTTTAATGCAACCTTAAAACAAGCCTGTGGTTTGGGGCTCGTCAATACCCTGAGAACGAAAGAGGGGCGGGAACGCTGCATCGAATGGGCCACATCGGCCTTACAGGACAGCACGGGTCAGATTGTGGGTGTGCTAGCCACCGGACAAGACATTAGCGAGCGAACCCAAGCGCAAGAAGCCATTAAAGCGCAAGCAGCATTCCTAGAGACACTCGTAGCTGCAATTCCTTGCCCCATGTTTTATAAAGATCGGAACGGGACCTATCTCGGTTGTAATCGGGCGTTTGAACGTATCTCAGGTTTAAAGCAAGAACAAATCGTTGGCTGTACCGAAGAGGATATCTGGCCGCGTTCCTGTGTCGCCCTCAATGCCGAGATGGACCGAGAGTTATTATCCTCTCCCGGTAATATACAATACGAGTCGAGATGGGAAGCGTCCGATGGTAGCTTACGAGAGGTGATTGTTTGTAAATCAACCTTTAATAATGTCCAAGGGGACGTCGATGGTATCATCGGGGCACTCTTAGACATCACCAAACGCAGTCAGGCCGAAGCGGCCATGCGCGAAGCCAATATGAATCTAGAACGTGCGAATCGCGATTTGCAGGAGATGCACGGCCAGGTCATTCAAAGCGAAAAATTAGCGTCTATCGGTCAATTGGCAGCGGGGGTGGCTCATGAAATGAATACACCGATTGGTTTTGTCGCCAGTAATTTTGAAACACTCCAAAAATATATTCGCAAGATAACTACCCAGCTACACACCTATGAAGAACTCTTGGAAACAATACCGGTAACTGAGGAAGTGAAGGAGGCACGTACACAGGGCGATGCGAAGAAAATGGCCTTTATCCTTGAGGATATCCATCAGTTATTTGAGGAATCCAAGGAAGGATTGGATCGTGTCACGTCCATTGTACAAAACTTACGTGATTTCTCCCGGATCAATAACGAAGAGGAATTGGAAACCTTCAATATCAATGAAGGATTGCGGGCGACACTCATCGTGGCGCGGAATGCAATCAAGTATGACGCCGATGTCGAGCTCGAGTTAGGGGATGTACCTGCCGTTCTATGTAGTTCGGGGCAGTTAAACCAAGTCTTCCTGAATATCGTTGTGAATGCCGCCCAAGCCATAAAGATGCAGGAACGGACCGATCG
>JAKSAU010000195.1 GCA_022361535.1 Desulfobacterales bacterium | reverse complement strand
GGTCCCTCAAGGAATGGTGTCTGGACAGCCTCCGATGACGCATTCATGGACTCAGAGGCAGACGTCAAGAGGAACGGGAACCTCCATTGGAGCACTGTCTTCTACATACCAGGCTGCAAGCAACATCCCAGGCGCCCGAGGTAAAACGAGTGCTGGGGGCCACGAGCCAGGAGCAGGGAACGTTACCCCAGCTGTAGTTGACAGTGGTGATGGCCCTCATCTTGAGGCTCCACATTCGCAAAATCCATCGGCTGTTTCGGCGGGGTCGAAAGGTCCGAGTCCGAACCAAGCGGCAAGTACAGTCGATAGAAGCAGTGCACAAACGGCAAAAAATGAACATCAGAAGAACCCCCAACCCGAGCCAGGTGCTGTGGCTACCGTAACTGGGGAGCAATGCAGCATTTCTTCCGAAACCACAGTTCCAAAGCCGCAGGCACCAGGCCTGCAGCCTTTGCCGCAATCAACTCGGCCAAAATCTCAGGGTCAAGTAAGCAGCGAAATTAAACCTGAAACTCAGCCAAAGGCTGCAACAGCAGATACCAGTGCCGGTAGCGCGGCAACCGCCGTTGCGGCCGCCGATCATGACGATATCGCAGCACAAGCAAGTAAAGTCGTAGCCAAGACGCTTACGACGGCGACGACTGCGAATACAGGGTACGGGTTGGTGGAGGAGAAGCAGGTCGCAGTCAGCACAAGGGAACCGGAAGAGAAGATTCCCGTATACACAGACCAGACTGGAAAACAGGGTGATCACCTTGATGATGACGTGCCTATGATGAGCGCCACCAGCTATCCCGGACAGGAGTGGAATCCATATGGAAACTTGGAAGACTATTATAACGACTGAGAACGAGATAGGTAGTTTGGGGGGAAACAAGCAAATAACTAAGGGAACTTGATGAAGAGAATGTCTTGTGATGTGTGTGTTTTATGTGAAGCCGATTGACTCTTATTTTTGGGGGCGGGGGATTTTTTTCGGTATGCTTTCCTCATTGTTGGCGTGTCCAGCCACTGGTATGTATCCTACTATATCCACTGCATTTTATCCTTGTGTGCAGGGTCGTCGCTGCCTGGGCAATATATTACTGCTTGGCCTTGGTTGAGATTACCTTATCCTACCCTTCGCTTCAGCCATGTTATGTTTGTGCCGCGTTGTCGGTCTCTGTTAGTGGCATATTTCAGATCATCTTTGATGTGAGTATCATTTGAGTGAGTGGCAATAATGGACGACACCTGTGGCAGTGTGTGTGCGTGTGTGTGTGTGTGTGCGTTTTACTATAACTGTCTATCAATGGGTTGGTGATTACTTTGTCTCTTTCTTTCTTTT
>JAKSAU010000836.1 GCA_022361535.1 Desulfobacterales bacterium | reverse complement strand
CATGCAACTTCTGAAAGTTTCTTAAGAGAAAGGTCTTCACTAAGGTTGGCTTGAATATAGTCGACAACCCGATTAATACTCACCTCATATAATTCGTTCATGAAAGCTATACCAAATAAAAGCGATTTTTACCTTAACTTTGGACATCTTTGGCTTGTCCGTCATGATGCTCATTATTATATTTTTTTCATAGCTGAGTTTAAATGTAAGCTTAGCCCATTTTTTTTAATTAGCTAAGTTAATCTATTTATCCTGATAAATATTCAAGAAGTTCAGCAGTAGCAGCATTCTTCATCAATCGTGCCCGGACAGGGCCAACATTATAGATGCTATCAATCAAGCTTTCTTCTGTTTTAGAGTGTAGATCATCAATCGTATTAATGCCTGCATTCTTGAGTTTTTTCTTTTGCCAATTGGTAAGAAGATCTAATACATCGATAGATTTCGATAGCATAAAATTAAGAGACTCTTTGTATTTTTCATCATCGCTCTCTGAAAGGATAAAATCCTTGATTTCAGAATATGAACCATGGTTCTTACCAAACTCTGGATGTTTTTTTACAGAAAGTGAGCTAAAAAAATCTTTCGACTCGTTATGTGGGCTACCTTCCAATGATATTATGCAACCATATTTAACTTCATATCGGCTTCCTAGCTCTGAGCGTGTTGCTCTAACTGATGTATCAAGCTTGTTGATAATGCCAGTATAAGTGAGAAGTCGAAGAGCTTCTTTAACTGATCCAGGAGCATCTTTATGTATCCAAAAATATATGCTCGACTCATCAACTCCTTTCTCCTTGCGAATATTATTATAATTTTCGATAGTTGGAATAACCGTTTTCTCAAGAAAGTCTCTACCCCAATCAATAATTTTTTTATGTCCTTTGTATTTTTCTCCCAGCTCAGTATGTTCAGCCCATATTTGGCCTCTATAAAAAGTTTTTAGTAAATTATTAACTGCAGAAACGTTTACTCTTTCAAGATCTTGTATGCTTTTTAGTAACATCCTTGGATTTCCACCAGCTGCAAGTGCCAATGTATTAAAAAGCTCTCTTTGCTTGTCAAGTGATGCTTGTAGGGCCTCATCAGCTTGCTTGAAAACCATATCCTTAAAATACTGTAGGTAGTCAGCATCCCTAATATTTCTCTCAATCTTTTTATAAGTGCAATCATGACTTATTTCAAAAGAATTTCCAAAATATGTAACTCCGGGATAAATCGCAGCATTACATGTAATGTACGGTGAACGGAGGTCCTTAAATAAGTTAAAAAATTGCCTTTGTTGCTCCGGCCTGAATACATGAGCTGCTTCATCAAAAAATAGATATATTCTATCTAACGAATTATCATCACAGATGTTTTCTATGGCTTCCTTTACATCCTCAATATCTGGTAAAGAAGCAACATCCAAACTTGTATTTCCTTTATATGATTCTTCAAACACCTTCACTATCCTTTTGAGATCTTTTTCTATAGAATCATAATTATCACTTTCGTCATTACTAAGGAGATTCGCGGAGTAGTTTGAAACGACCAAGCCTTGTTTCCGGAGCTTGTTGGTAAGTGCTTTTAAAGTTTTTGCGAGCATCCAGTGATAGAATTGAAGATCATCTTCAGTATTTATCAAGGAGCTTTTATTAAATGATACAAAAACTGCAACGCATGACGATAACTCTTCCTCAATTTCTAACTCTGAAACTTTCATTAAGAAAGATTTCCCTGTGCCTCTGGATCCCTCCAAAAGGCAAGGCTCGGTGGATTTCAACGCTTGAATAATATTGCGGTCGGACGAATTGACGACAGACAATTCTTGTATCTTTGAATTCTTAATGCTTTCAGTACGTAAATAAAACTCACTCATAGTTTAATCCTTGGGTCCTTCGAAAAATTCTCTAATATATGATAAATGCCCCATTTCTTCCTGGATGAATTCTAATGATTCAAGATCAATTCTTGAAAAAGATTTCAAATATCTGCAACTAAGTACATAAAGAATTATTTTAGAAACCTCCACTACCATATTAAAGTAGGATTCAAGTAACTTTTTGTTATATTCAAGTTTGAGACCACTTTTAATCCATGTTTCATGATTTCCATGCACAAATTCCGAAAGTTTTCGATATATAACTGACGCTCTTTTACGGTAGTTGGTGATATCGTGAGAAAATTCTTTAAAAAAAGCATTTGAGAATCGAACTGATAGAACACCATTGTTTTCATCAATCAATAATGACCACTTGATATCAGTTTTACCATTTAACCATTCTTGCAACTCAAGCTTATGGGCTGAAAAATAGACTGCACCTAATCCCATTTCTAATGAGAGCCTGAGAGAGGTAAAAGCTTGCCGATACATTCCTAAACTAGCATTTAGGGTAGCAGATTCGAGTTGTGAGCAAACAGCTATGATAATATCTCTTTCAAACTGATCCTTTATATTCTCTGCAAATTCGTAAATACAAGCGGATAAATGATGCGCTTCTCCTAAATCATCTTTGAATGCTAATGAATTGGAAAAAATCGCTTGGGATTCATTGTTAAGTTTTGATAAATATTCTTTTATATTCATAATTTTCTTTTTGTTTTTAAACTATTTAAATCTGCGGTCTATCCCCAATTATTTCACTTGTTGGAATTAAGAATTATGTCCCCGACTCTATGAAAAAAGGCCTTTGAAAATATATTTTACTACCTCTTTAACAATTGTTTCGGGTAAGCTACTAATTGCTCTTATAAGTTGAGTTTTCATACTGTCTGTATAAGTTTGCGATATTATATTGCCAGCATGTCTTAAAGTATCTTTGTTCTCATCGATGTGTTTTCCATGTAAGCTCCAAAAATTTGGATGTTCGTCGCTTTTGATCAGTTTTGTTCTAATGATTTCAGTTAGGTATTTGAGATAGATGGTTTCATCCATTTGTTTAATGTCATTTGGATTCACGATTGACAAAATTTTAAGAATAGAGTTCAAGTACAGGGTTAATTCATTAGCGCATTTTTTAAAAAATTCTTTATCGATATCGTCATAATGTTTTTTATCATCAAAATTTAAAGGAAATTCAACCTTTACTACACCGATTGCCTTTCCCTCATTATTAAATAGTGCCATACCCATTATTTTTATTCGATACCCTTTGATTACTGAACTTATATCACTATCACTATTTGCATCATGAGTACCTAACAAGGGTAAAATCGGGGTGTAAAAAATTGAGGTATTTAGTCCTCCCCACCCGTCTGCATCCGCAACAGATTTTTCAACTATGGGATATTGTCTTTTTTTACTGAAGACCTCCCAAGTCAGCCCATGCCCGCTATTTCCAAAGGTTTCACCAGTATAATCATTTAAGTCGTCACGTATATCAGCTACTGATGAACCAACTATGCCATGGGCATCAACAAGCCTCAATTGATCGGCATTACCAATAATTTTACCTACATTAAGGTAAACTGATGTTATTTGGGATTTGAAGCTCGTTGACATGAAGGATAAGAATTCATTGATATTTGCATTCCTTTTTAACCTCGAAATTTTATGGGCAAATAAGGTCTCACGAAGAGCTCTACCTTTAGTAGACTCCAAATTGAAAATCGCAGAGATAATAGAGGCGATTTCTTCTAAAAACGCTAGATCGTTTACTGTGAGAGGGGCCCCGTTTAAAGGGCAGACGTACCTTATCACACCAATCGTAAGATCGCTTGATGATATTGACTTGATAGGTACACCAATATAACGTTTGGGGTTATTAGGGTCACTTTCATTTTCAGACATTCTCCTTCCCCATATTGGTGTTCCGTATATTGAGCATTTGAGTCTTGTATTAGTTCTATATTCGTTTAAAAGATCTAAATTTGAAGCATCTTGCTCTCCATTAATTAGTAAATAATGTCCAGTTACTGCAATCCACCCTGTTAGACCTCTTTCCTCACGAACATTTGAATCAGCTTTATTTGGTATTGATAGTCGATCATTAAGCTTATAATAGCAATAATTGTTTTTACCATCTATATTGCTAGATTTGACTCTGGAAACATCACATTCTCGAAGTAAGTCGGATGTTGAATACATTAATACCAATCTATCATTATAAGGTTCTCGGACAAAAAGAGATATATCTCCAGCTCTAAATTGCTTTTCAATAATGTCGTTCAGATGCTTTCTTGATTCGTCTATAATTGTTTCAATAATTTTTGATTGTCTATATTCTTTTGAAAAAGGAAGATCGGTTGGCGTCTCTTCCCAGGTAAAATCTATTTTTTCTCCAAAATATTTTCTCCAAAATGATGTTATGATTTCAGAGTCTTCAAGAATACGTCTTTGTATTGTATCTAATCTGGTCATATTAAACCTTTATAAGAATAGTTTCATTATAAGAAAGCAAACCACGAATAAATAATTGGTCGAACCCTCATAGCCTATATATCCTATCCGAGTTCGGATATCATTTCAGGATAATAACCGTATATCATGAATATCTGAGTGATATACGGCTGGAAACCATGATGATCATTTATTAAGATCGTAATATCACATACCGTGAAATAATCACTCCAGGCAAAAAAATGCAACAGAAAACCTGATCAGATTGTACACATAAACCACAATAAAAAAGATATGGGTTTGTTGAAAGAGGTCAGTACCAGAGATTATGGCCTAAGAGGAGGCCTTAGTACGTTAGATTATCAGTCTTCAGGATCGCCCATATAATCCACCAGCATGCCGGTGGTCTGCCTTAGGCGCTGGCTGATTTGCTTGCAGATTTTCCATAGAAGCTTTACCCCAAGCTGGGCATCATCCTCAGTCAGGCGGATCAGGTGTTCTTCCCGCATAAAGAAGATGATGGTTTCTTTTATAGCAACTCCTGAGGCAGATCTG
>JAKSAU010000883.1 GCA_022361535.1 Desulfobacterales bacterium | reverse complement strand
TAGTCCCGGTTGTTGAAGGAGTGGTATGAAATGACGTAGCTGACAAGAACGGTTTTTATCGTTTCCGTGAGTGGGACGACCCGCCCAGACGAGGCCGATATTGAGCGTGCTGGGATCGAATCGTTTTTGCCATACCTTGGTGAGACCTACGTCCGCTGTGATATAGGGAACGTGACTGGGGAGGTTCGTGAGGTTGCAGTCAAACAAACCGGGTAGATCCATAATGGATGTGTAGAGATCGTATCTCTCTTCAGGGTAAGGTTGCGTCGTTGTGGCGACTATTTCGTCAATACCAGGGATTGTTTGTAAGAGAGATTGCAGTTCGGACCAGGTTTCTAAGATGACGGTCCCCCCCCTTGCTTTGACGAGAGGAAGGTAACGTATGAATTGCAGGGTGTCACCGAGACCTTGTTCGCTGTGAATGAGTAGGCGTTGACCGGAGAAGTCCTGTCCCTGCCATTGTGGTTTACGGTATTGGTGTAGATACAGTTGGGTTTCCAGGGGAGCTTGGTTGCGCCAACGATAGTCCTGCCAACCGGCTTCGAAATCGCCATTGAGTAAGTGACATAGAGCGCGATTCCAGCGTGCATCGGCATTGTCGGGTTCGCGTTCGATGGCGTGATGGTAGTGATGGAGGGCTTCGTCACAACGTCCCCGTTCCTTGAGTAAGTTGGCGAGGTTGGTATGAAAGATGGAGGTTTCTGGTGCTAGTGACAAGGCTTTCCGATAGTTTTGTTCGGATGGGTCCCACTGTTCGGTTTGTTTTTGGGCAATGGCGAGGTTGTTGTAGAACTCGGCGCTGTCGTTTTGCAGTTCTAAAGCCTTGTGATAATGTGTTATGGCTTCTTGTGAGCGTCCGGCGGCATTGAGGGTAATACCGAGTTGATTGTATGCCTCAGCATAGTCGGGAGCGAGTTGAATGGCTTCGCGTGCATGGGCTTCGGCTTGCTCGTAACGTTCCAGATCGGTTTCGGCATGGGCGAGGTTGTGGTAGGCTTCAGGGAACTCGGGTAGAAGTGCTAGGGCCTGACGGTAACTGTCGATGGCCGCTTCAATCTGTCCGCTTTCTCGCTGTGCGATACCGAGGTTGTTTAGGATTTCAGCAGCTTCGGGACAGAGTTGCAGGGCTTGTTTATAGGTGGTAATGGCTTCCGGGTAACGTTCCAAGCGTGCGAGGGTGGTACCGAGTTGATTGTAAGCATCGAT
>JAKSAU010000372.1 GCA_022361535.1 Desulfobacterales bacterium | reverse complement strand
GCTGTAATGATAACAGTTTGTATTAGTAAAGATTTAGAGCGTTAATTTTGTTTGAGTTGTAGACTTTAGGAAGCCGTGCTTTTTAGTTCTGCCCGGGTCTGTATAAGTTCCCCTATAATACTTACAGCAATTTCAGCTGGGGTTTCCGCCATAATTGATGTGCCGATTGGGGAATGGACACGGTCCAGTTCACTTTCATTTGTTCCTGTTTTCATTAAATTGGCGTAGATCTGGTCTCGTTTTTTTCTGCTTCCGATCATCCCGATATAAGCGGCGTTAGTCTTCAGAGCCTGTTCAAGGACGATTTGATCATGCAAGTGTCCCCGGGTAAGAATGGCAATATAGGTATTGGAGGTGACATTTAATCCTTTTATAACATCGGAAAATTCTTTAACTACATGGACTGCAGTTGCATGGGGGAAGCGTTCGGTATTGGCAAATTCTTTCCGGTCGTCAATCACTTCCACATTAAAGTCTACGAGATGGGCCATTTTTCCCAATTGATAACCTACGTGACCTGCTCCAAAAATAAACAGCGTCTTCGGGCTACTTAATGGTTCAATGATGTATTCGTCCAAGTTATTAAAAAAGTGTGCAGGATTGTTATCTGACAGCAGTTTTTTATTGGCTGACTCAACTATATTAGCCGGAAGGTTACCAGAGCCTGATACCTCACCCTGGTCAGATAATATCCACATCTCAGGAGTGGTACCCTGGGTAATCCGGGTGATGATTGCTGCTGTTTTTCCTTTGGTTTCAATGTCTGCCAGACAGTCAAAAATTGTTACCAATGATGAGCCATAAGGTGGGATAAACGCTTGAATCCAGACTGAGATACTGCCCCCGCACACCATATCCATGCCCTGTTTTGATTCCTGATCCAGGGTGAAATCCAAAATTCGGGACTTAAAGGGTGGAGCAGTACCTTTTTTCTCTTCAGTTTCATGTATCAGTTTCAGACAAGCTTCAATAACCTTTGCTTCCACAAGGCCGCCACCGATGGTTCCCGATATAGTTTTGTCCGATTGTACCATCATTTTAGAGCCTGAGGTTCGGGGGGTGGACCCTTTGTGACTGATAATGGTGGCAATAGCAAAAGGAGTGTTGTCTTTAACTCGTTCTAAACCGGTCTGGATAATTGATGCCATTTTTGTTCCTTCACGTTTTTAATCTTTGAACGTCACTCAAACGTGTTTATTACATAGCTATATACTCATTTCTATCATACTCGGTAATAAGTTGGCAAAGGAAGGCGTTTGATGTTGAAAGGTGCTTATCAGGTTATGGTAAATATCGCCTCAATACACCTGAAAAAAAAAAAAAAAAAATTTTGCTCCATATTAGGGCCGAAAAGTCTGGCATTGTCCCCAAAGACCAGGC
>JAKSAU010000276.1 GCA_022361535.1 Desulfobacterales bacterium | reverse complement strand
GTAAATCCGTTAACCTGCACACCTTCCTTGGGACAAGTGGCCGCACAAATACCGCATCCCTTGCACAACGCGTCCTGAGTCTTGATACGCCTGTGACGTTTGCCGTCTTCACCATTGAACTCAACCAGTTCAATAGCGTTGTACGGGCAGATATCCACGCAAAGCGCGCAGCCGTCACAATTGTGCGTGACGCTGGACTTGATGGCATCAAGCTTCAGGGTCTTCTTGGACAGGATCACGGATGCCCGAGATGCTGCTGCCCGGCCCTGGGCAATTGCCTCGTCAATGGGTTTGGGATAATGGCACATGCCTGCCAAAAATACACCGTCAACCGTAGAGTCAACAGGTTTCAGCTTGGGATGGGCTTCCATGAGAAAACCATCTGCGTTAGATGAACATTTAAACAAGTCCACAAAAGGCGCTGTTGTATTGGGTACAATTGCAGAAGCCAGAACTACTGCATCGGGAGCCAGTTTTATCTCCATCTGGAGAACAGGATCAAATGCAATAACTGAGAGACCTGTATCATCATTAGAAACTACAGGTTTTCTGTCCCGGGTATATTTTATAAAAATTACACCCAGATCCCTGGCTTCCCTATAGAGGTCTTCTTTATCTGCATAGGTTCGGATATCCCGATAAAGGATAAAGACGTCCGCTTCCGGTTTTTCTTTTTTCAGGCGTACGGCTTTTTTGATGGACTGGGTACAGCATACCCTGGAACAATAGGGATGTTCGTCGTTTCTGGAACCCACACACTGGATAAAGACCACTGAATTCAAGGAAGGTGCAAATTCTGAATCACCCTGCATTTTTGTATTGAGGTCCATAATGGTCATCACCCGGTCGTCCTGGTTGTACAGGTATTCTTCAGGCTTTGATTCATGGGCCCCGGTAGCAATGATGCAGGCGCCAAATTCAATATCTTCAGTCTCGCCATCACAAGTGAGTTCCCCTGTGAAACTGCCTACAAATCCTGAAACGGCTGTCAGTTCTGTGCGTGTCATAACCCTGATGCGGTCATTGGCCATGACCTCATCAATCACCGCTTTCGTAGCCGCAGGTACGTCCTCATCCTTCCAGGTGCGAAGCAGGGTATTTGCCTGGCCGCCAAGCGTATCTTGTTTTTCAACCAAGACAGTATCGTATCCCTGGTTAGCAAGGTTTTTTGCCGCGCTCATCCCGGCAAGACCACCGCCCACAACTAAAGCCTTTGGGGTGATATTAACCTGGATATCCTGTAATGGAAAATTCCGAGATACTTTGGCCACAGACATCTTGACCTGTTCTTTGGCCTTTACAGTTGCTTTTTCCGGTTCATTGGGATGAACCCATGCATTCATGTTGCGGATATTGGCCATTTCCACCATGTATTTGTTCAAGCCTGTATTCTGTAGTGTTTCCTGGAACAAAGGCTCATGGGTGCGGGGAGTACAGGCCGCTATGACAATTGCATTGAGGCTTTCTTTTTTGATGGTCTCAGAGATCAGGTCCTGGGTGTCTGATGAGCAGGTAAACAAATTGTTCTCTACATAGACCACGTTGGGAAGGGTTTTTGAGTATTCAGCCACGGCCTTTACGTCTACCACCGAGGCAATGTTGGTGCCGCAGGAGCAGACAAAAACGCCGATTCGCTTTTCCTGATCTGAGATATCAAACTCTTCTACAAACTTTTTCTCAACAGTCTGGGTGCCGCGTGCCTCTGCCAGGGCCGCCTTTACTCTGGCCGCTGCTGTAGATGCAATGGCAACAGACTGTGGGATGGCTTTGGGGCTCTGGAAACTGCCAGTGACAAAAATGCCTTCCCGGCTTGTCTGTGACGGATTAAAGCTGGAGGTTTTAGCAAAACCGTAGTGGTCCAACTCTATTTTGCAGGTATCTGCAAGAGATTGAGCATCCATGGGTGATTTCAAACCAATGGATAATACCACCATGTCAAAGAATGACTCTTGGGTTTCGCCTTTTTCGTTTACCCAGGTGATGTTGACTCCATGACCGTCCGGTCCTGGATCAAGGGTGTGCGGACGAGCCCGGACAAAGGAAACCCCTCCGCTGCGGGCACTTTCGTAATACCGTTCGTACTCTTTTCCTGCAGCGCGAATATCCATGTAAAAGATTGTCTGCTCACCATTGCCGTCTTCCATATGGGACTGGGTCATGACAGCCTGCTTGATGGCATACATGCAACAAACACTGGAGCAATAACCATTATCCGCACAATTGTTGTTTCTGGAACCAACACACTGAATCCAGGCAATTTTCTTAGGCTCTTCGCCTGTTGATGATTTTTTTAAATGCCCCATATACGGACCGGAAGCAGATAGCATCCGTTCGTATTCAAGGCTTGTTACGACATCGGGGATGTTGTCATATCCATAGTAATCAATGCCTTTGGGAGAAAAGGGGGTAAACCCTGGAGCCAGGATCATGGCTCCGACATTCAGATCAATGTACTCGGTCTTCATGTCGTGATTAATGGCACCGGTGGGACAGACTTTAGCACACACACCGCATTTGCCTTTTGTCTGATAGATGCAGTTCTCAGCATCAATGGCATATTTAAGCGGAACTGTCTGGCCGTACTTGATGTATGCGGCTTTTCTTTTGTTTAAGCCTGCATTGTAGTCGTCATCGACTTTTTTGGGACATTTTTCAGCGCAAAGACCACAGGCAATACATTTTTCCTCATCAACAAACCTTGGGCTTTTCTTAACGGTGACCGTAAAATCTCCAACTTCGCCTGACACGGCGTCTATCTCGGAGAGGGTCAATAACTCGATATTTAAGTGCCGACCGCACTCAACCAGTTTGGGTGAGATGATTCACATGGCACAGTCATTCGTGGGAAAGGTCTTGTCCAACTGGGACATGGCCCCCCCGATGCCTGCACTCTTTTCTACAAGATACACATAGAAGCCGGAATCCGCCATATCCAGCGCTGCCTGGATACCGGCAATCCCGCCTCCTGCCATTAGCACGGAGCCTTTCACTTGTCTTGCCATAAACACCTCTTACGAGCTAAAAGATTAATATTTTATAAATTAAAAGCATTACGGCTTTTTAATTTCGCAATGGTCAGTGCTGCCGCCTCCTTCACAGCCTTTTGGGCATCTGGACATAACCCCGGGCTGATTTCGTTGGGTATGAATTCTGTGTTCATGGCAATTACTTCTACTTGGATGCCCCGATCAACAAGCTGGGAAAGTAAGTTGGAAGAGGGGGACTGATGAAGGGAGAAATCCGCCAGTTTTTGCCTGGGGACTTTTGAGATATCTATTTCAAAGACTTCTCCCTGCCTGCGGTCTTCCACCGTCACGGCATCAATGACAATGACCAGTTCCGGGGGGGTGTCCACCAGCAAAAGGTCAAAGACGAGATCCCGGATGCCTGTACCTGCATCCAGAACGAGGACAGAATTCGGAAAGGTGTGGGTCGCATTGATCTCGTTGACAACTTCCGGGCCAAATCCGTCATTGCCGAACAGCGTGTTGCCACACCCGAATACTAGATACTGCTTATCATATACATTTGCAGTCACTGAATAATCCTAAACTTCATAAATTTTTTTTATCCAAAAACAAAAAAAACATTAATATTCACTTTTTTATTCAATTTTTTTTATGAGAAAAAAG
>JAKSAU010000384.1 GCA_022361535.1 Desulfobacterales bacterium | reverse complement strand
GCGATCTCGATGACGACGTGGCCGTACTGGCCGTGGCCGCCGGACTGCTTCTTGTGGGTGTACTCGGCGTCGGCGGTCTTGGTGATGGTCTCCCGGTAGGGAACCCGGGGCTTGCGGGTGTTCACCTTAATCTTCGAATCGTGCTCGAGCTTCTCGAAGATGCTGTTGATGTGCATCTCGCCCATGCCGGCGATGACCGTCTCCTTGGTCTCCTCGTCGAAGCGGATGGTGAAGGTGAGGTCCTGCTCGGCCACCTTGTGGAGGTAGTCGTTCATCTTGTCCTCGTCCTTCTGGTTCTCGGCGCTGAGGGCCAGGGCGTGCACCGGGGCGGGAAGGGCCAGCGGCTGGAAATGAAGCTTCGAGGACGAGGCCGTGAGGGTGTCGTTGGTGTGGACCGAGTCCAGTTTCACCACCGCGCCCAGGTCTCCGGCGACGAGCTCGGGGATTTCCTTGAGGTTCTTGCCGTTGATGTGGAAGACCTTGGAGATGCGTTCCTTCTTTTCCTGCTGGGTGTTGTAGACTTCGCCGGATTTCAGCTTGCCGCTCACAACCTTCACGAAACTGATCTTCCCGGAGAACTTGTCGATGGAGGTCTTGAAGACGAATCCGGAGAAATCCCCGGCTTCGTTGTAGCTCACCGCGTCGCCTTCTTCCACGGGTTCAGCCTCGCGGCCGGGGGCGGGGCACAGTTCGGCCAGGATGTCCAGCAGGTCGGTGATGCCGGTCCCCGTCTCGGCGGATCCGCAGAGCACCGGGACGAAGGTGTTCCCCGCCATGCCCTCCATCAGGCCCTTGATGATGTCCGGGCCCTCGAGGGTGTCGTTCTCGAAGAATTTCTCGGTGAGTTCATCATCGCCTTCGGCGGCCATCTCGATGAGCTGCTTCCGCCAGGTGTCCACTTCCTCGGCCATGTCGGCGGGAATGTCGGCTTCGACGCCGCCGGCCTTGATGGCCTTCATGTGCAGGATGTCGATGATGCCCTCGTGGGAACCGTTCTCGCCCAGGGGCAGGTTCAGGGGAACGGCGGTGACGCCGAAGGCCTCCTTGATTTCCGCCAGGGATTTCTGAAAGTCGGCGCGGTCCTGATCCATCTTGTTCACGAAGACCACGCGGGGAAGGTTCCGATTGTCCAGCCTCCGCCAGAGCTTGACGGTTTCGATCTGGATACCCGCGGGTGCGCTGATGACCATGACGGCGGTCTCGGCGGC
>JAKSAU010000640.1 GCA_022361535.1 Desulfobacterales bacterium | reverse complement strand
CATTTGTATGGGTTGGGGTGCCAAACTCATTTTCAGTGACAAATAATTAAGTATAATTTTTCTAATTTGTTCTTTTTGATGGGTAGTAGCTATGTTGGTGTACTACCTTTTCAACTTCTCTTTAGAAGCCATCTCAAAAAAGTTTTTTGACTCAACTTCATCGTCAGAGAAAAAATTAAATCCTCGGAATATTAGATATATGCCTCCGGTTGAATTTTTCCTCTTCCTTGAATTTAAGCCAAAATCTTTTTTTTGAGATAGCTTTTAGAAGGTTTCGAGAAATATGAACGGCAGGATTTATGGATAATCAACCCCAAACGACAGAAACAAACGGGCTTAAAACCCGTGCTCCTTTTGATACTCTTTTTCCCATTAAAGACGATACGCTGGGTGCCATCCGTCAGGATATGGACGCCAACGGATTTGACCCGGTATTTCCTATTGTGGTCTGGACCGAGGAATCCATCGTAGTAGACGGCCACACCCGGTTTACGGCTGCCCGTGAATTGGGGTTGGAAACTGTGCCCGTGGTGTTCAAATCATTTGATAATGAAGACGATGCCCTTTTATATAGTTTTCATATCCAGCGCAACCGGCGGAATATGGCAGATGATGATATCCTCAAATGCCTGGCTTTGCTGGACAACATCCATAGTTCGGAGGATGAACCCGAAGATGCCTCGAAAAAGACCCGGAAAGCCGTGAATCAAGAACGGGCAAAGGAACTTGGCATAAGTGCCGACAAAGTCGATAAAGCCAGGAAAGTTATGGAACATGGGGATAACCAAATCCAGGACCAGGTTAAATCCGGTAAAAAATCAATCAATCAGGCCTTTAACGAAATCCAGGAAACCCGCAGGGAAAGCGGGGAAATCAAAGGGCGGGTGACTGACGGTTTGGGCAGTGCAGCCAAATATACTCAAACCCTTGGCAGGTTCTTAAAAGAATTGACCCGTATCAAAGAGGCTGACTGGCAGGATGTAACCAAAGAAAAAGCTCTGGCAGACCTTGAGTCCATCCGCGAGTTGATTGAAGCCTAGCCCATACTCACTCCGGTTTAGCCTCTGCGCAGGCGGCATATATTTTCGACTGCAGATTGGATTACTGTGCAAAGCTTGGCTTCATCCATTGCTTCATAAATGTCATAGGGCATGGCATTTTCATCTCCAAGAAGGGTCATAAGTTCATTTTCAAATGTGAATGCAGCTTCCACAAGGTCTGCCGCAGAGTGGGGGGAAAGACCTTGTTTATCGAGTCCTTCCCGGTTTGACAGATCAAAGCCTGCGACTTCTTCTGCAGGCATTTGATGCAGCTTTCTGGGAGGTTCGGTATCCGCCTTGGATTCAGTTTCATTAAATGAAGTTTGCTGCCCGGCTTCCATAGATGAAAGAAACGGCATCAGTTCTGCTGCCCTTTGGATGAGAGGATGGTTGTCATCACATCCCCTAAAGTGAAGTTCCATGACCATATCCGATACCAAAGCCCGGGTCTTGGAAAGTGTCTCAGTTTTTGAATCATTACTCATCTTTGTTTCCTAATCTGTAAAACCGTTTACAGGCGTTCTTGCCAGGATTGAGTATGAAGAACCTGTTACCGGTTCTTTAATGGTTTTAACCTGTTCAAACCCCAGATGTTCATAAAAGGGGAAATTTTTCGGGGTGAAACTTTCTGCAAAAATTTGCACTCCCTGCTCATCTGCCTCACCAAGTACTTGGGTCATCAGGGCCTTGCCTAATCCTTGTCCCTGACAGCTTGGTGATACACCGAGAATAGACAAATACCATGCCTTTTGATTGACGCTCCCTTGAGATTGTTCTGACATGAACGCCACAATTTTTGTATAGGCATCAAGGCTGTTAGGACCCAGATGCTCTAAGATAAAGTCCTTCTTCTGGCGTGACAGGTCTTCTTCTTTTATCTGGTCAAGAGGGGTTGCCCAGACAGATGCACCGGATTGCCGGTCCGGGGTAAAAACAAGCCTGCCATATTCTCCAGCCTCCTTTAAAGCAAAATCATAATAGCGGAGCATGCTTTCTTTTGCGTCAGGACCTGAATGTTGGCTTTGCTGTTCAAGGGTTATATAAAAAGGATCTTCAGTGAGTGCAGAATAAAGCGCTTTGGCGGCTGGCCGGTTCAAAAAAGTATATGGTGGCATGCAAGTCTCCTGGAGGTTTTCTTCAAATTGCCGTGACAAGGAGAATGTATAATCACCATGGATTGCATTTTCAATACCCGGAATGGGCACAAAAAATCAAGAATCTGCAAAAAGCCCATTGTCTGTTTTGATATCAGTATGTTATTAGAACCAAGTGATAAAATTTGTACAAACAATATCCATATGATATTAGGATAGGCGATTCCTATCAAGATATAACGTTAAACGGCTAACAATAAAGACAAAATGAGGAGTAATTATGGGACTTACCAAAGAAGAACTGGAAGAAAAAGCAGAAGAGTGTGACGCGCCGGAGGAATATATAGAGTGCGCTAAAGAGATCGTTACTGATCTGGATGACAAGGAATGGGCTGCAGAACTTCTGGAAGAGGGTGCTGAATGGGCTGAAACCTATGAGGATTCAGTTACCTATGCAACAGCAGCCAAAGATATCATTGGTGATGATGAAGTTGTGGGTACCTTCCTCGAAAATGGAAAGATGCTCTGTACTACTCCTGCAGATTTTCTTGCTCTTGGTGCTGCTGCAGGCAAATTGGGCTTGGATGACATGGCCAAAGAAATCGGTGAAGCTGCTATGAGCAAATGCACAAAACTTACCGATTTCCTGGAATTGAGCAATCAGCTGTCAGAATCTGATCCTGAAATGGCAAAAGAAGTTCTGGATAAAGCCTTTGAAAAATGCAAAACTCCAGCTGATTTTGTTTCCTTTGCCAAATCCATCCTGGATATGTCCGATGATAAGGCTAAAGCAAAAGAAATTTATGAAAAGGGAATGGAAGCTGCTAAAACTGCTGCCGACTTTAATGCCCTTGCCGCCGGTGCCATTGCTGACATGGATGACAAGGATCTTGCCCGCTCTATCTTTGAAAAAGCCCTGGCTTCCTTGGAAAAAGGTGACGAGCTGCTCAAGTTTGCTGAGATTGTTAAAGAACAGTTGGATGACAAAGATTTTCTCCTTTCCGTATACAAGAAAGCAGAAGAGCAATACACTGAGTTTTCCGACTACCTGAAACTTGCCAAAGCCGGGTATGAAAACACTGAAGACAAAGCATTTGCTTCAAGCGTATACCAAAAAGCCGCAGCCACAAACCCCGATTGCGCACAGCTGGTATCTTTGGCCATTGCCCTTGCCAAGGATCTGGGTGACACTGAAGCTGCTATTCCTGTTCTCAAACAGGCAGAAGGCGCTATTAAAAATAATGATGATTTTATCAAAACCGCCGATGCCATCCTGGAAGTGGCGGCAGATGATAAAGAATGGACTGAAGCGGTTTCCTTTCAGAAAGGCAAACGTGAGGAGTTTGCAAAACTCTACAATGATTTCAGCCTCAGGGAAAATGAATATACAACTTGCTTCCCCATGCGTGAACTGGCTGCCGAAGTGGTTCAGGAAACCGGCGACACGTATTATGCAGCCAAGCTGTATAAGATGGCCCAGGATTTGACCCTCTATTTCAGTGATTTCATCAAACTGGCTGCTGCCATCAGCAAGGATCTTGACGATACAGACTGGATCAAAGAGATTTATACAAGCCTTCTTGGGAAATGCAAAAGCTTTGGTGACTACAACACATTGACTACTGCTATTGAAGACACTCTTAAAGATGCTGAATGGGCCAAACAGATTTATACTGATCTTGGCAGCAAAGCTGCAGGCAATGCTGACAGAATCAAGCTGGCCTCAGTTGCTATTGAGAAATTTAATGACAAAGACTGGGCTACCAGCCTGATCGATACTGCTGAAAAAGAGTGCAAAACCCTTTATGACTACACATTTGTTGCCGGTGCAGTTCTGAATATCCTTGAGGATCGGGACCGCGCTATCAAGTTGTATGAAACTGCGGAAAGCATGTGCAATGACAAGCAGGAATATGCCCGCCTGGTGGGTATGGTCAAAGATCAGACCACAGACAAAGGAATTATTTCCTACCTGTTGAATCTGGGACGCAAGAAATTAACCAAGTTCAACGATCTGATATTCCTTGCTGAAACGTATCTGCTGGTAGCAGACGATGCACAGACTGCAACAGCTGTTTATGAAGAAGCAGAGAAAAAAGCCCTGGATAACAGTGCACTTTCCCAGTTGGGTACAAGTGTAGCAGGCCGTATGGATGATGCTGCTTGGGCATCCAGAATTCTGGCCAAAATTAACTAAAGAAAAAAAAGTTATGCATATAAAACTTTTTTGTTGACATAAAAGATAATTATAGGTAGGTTGTATTTAACGCCAATTTTGATACAAAAGAAACTGGCTGCATAACCTCCTTATTATCCTCATAAAAAACAGCTGTCGGCTTTGCCACCCGGCAGCTGTTTTTTTGTGTTTAAAGACATTCCCGAATCCGACATTATGTCAGTTCGGGGTGAAATTAATACTCTTTGTTAGACATTGCTTTCAATTGATCTTTTACAGCGTTGAGTTCGTCTTCTAGTATTCTGGCCCTGTCCTGTAACGAGGCTTCGGTTTGGTACATTTCTGCCCGTCCGACAGATGGTCTGCGTCCAAACCTTCGGCCTGCTCCATTTCGATGGCAGTTTCCTTTGCCCCGGCTTGAACCGAAACCGCAGGCGGTCTTTATATCAGCAAAGCCTTGGCTTTGGCAGATGCCCTGCCTGCGACCGGTCATTGTCCCCCGGCCTTCAGGTCCTCTTTGATCTAATCCTGGCATGGTATCACCTCCTTTCCAGATGGAATTTTTTACCACCTCTGTCTCCCACGGCCTTTTCCGCATCTTCCGCGGCCACGGCCCCGGCCCTTTATTTTGTAACATCCCCCGCTCATTGTCAGATTTTGGCCTTCAACGATGGCAGCCGCTATTTTGAAGCGCCCGGCTTTTAATATTCTGCCCACAGTTTGGCGTGATACTCCCATGGTTTCTGCAGCCTGGCTTTGGTCCATACCGTCATAGTCAATGAGGCGGATGGCTTCAAACTCTTCCAAAGAGAGGATAATTTCTCCTGTACCCGGTACAGCTGCAGGCCCAAAAGCCTTTACTTGGGGTTTTGCCATTATACTTCTGAGTCGTTTAGGTCTGGGCATGTTATTCCTTTATTTTGGTCATTTGATCATAATTTAGTGTCCCATTGTTTTCTTGTCAAGGGAATAATGGTCAAATGATCAATATAAACACGTTAACGAAAAACAGGTTTCATCTTCTGGTGGTATGGTCTGACTAAGCTAAGTCAACGAGGTGCAAGATGGGAATATAATCGAGAAGTCTTAGGTAATTGACACTATGGATAATTGGTAAGCCGCATAAAAAGTACAAGTTAGTTGGAAAATGTTTATCAAGGTGATACAAGCAGGATGATAATACTCGTTCATATCGCATCACAGTTTTTTCAGGAGGACAATAATGCAACGCATATTCATCATTTTTTCATTGGCCCTGCTTCTCATTACAGGGTGCGCTTCAGATCAGCAAAAGGCTGATAAATTTATAAAAGAGGGTAAAGCATTTTTCGAAGCAGGTGAATATTCTAAAGCTGTGATTCAGATAAAGAATGCCGTAAAACTTAACCCCAAGTCCTCTGACGCTTACCGCTTGCTTGCAGAAACGTATATGAAGCAAAAAAATGCCCAAGAAGCCTTTAAAGCATTTTTAAGACTTGAGCAGCTTGAGCCGGATAACCTTGAAACAAAGATGCAGGTTGCCTCATTTTATATGCTTGCAAAACAACCAACAGAGGCCCAAAAACGGGTGGAAGACGTCCTGGCAAAGGAGCCGGACAACATCAGGGGACTGTATCTTAACGCAGGCATTTTAAGCAGCAATAAAGAGAATCTTGATAGCGTAAAAACGGTATACGAGCAGATACTTGAAATTGATCCACTGCAGACACGCGCTCTATTAATGATCGCCCAGATTCATCAGGCCCAAGGTGATACGGCAAAGACCGAGCAAACGCTTAAACATGCCGTCGAAGTTGTTCCTGAAGATATAAATGTTCACAAAGCATTGTTTAATTTCTATTTGGCAAATAAGAAGCATGATAATGCATTGGCTGTATTGGAACAATTTGTGGACAAGCAGCCTGAAAATATTGAGGCAAATATTATGCTGGCATCCTTTTATGCCGGTAAACGTGAAAATAACAAAGCGGAACAACTCTTTTTAAAAGCTGTAGAATTGGCCCCGGACAAACCTTTGCCTTACATGCTTATTGCAAGATTCTACAATGGCTTGGAACAGCCGGATAAAGCCGAAGGCTTTATTAAAAAAGCACTGGAATTAGACCCCGAACATACAGGAATTAAGACAGCCTATGCAGATTTTTGTTTTCTGAACAGGGAAATTCAAAAGGCTGAGCAACTGGTCGATGAAGTTCTTACCAAGCGGCCGGACTACCCCCAGGCAAAAACCCTAAAAGGAAAAATACTGGTTTCTCAGGGCAAGTCCGAACAGGCCATGCAGATATTTAAAACTCTCTTGTCTGATGAACCTGAATCCCCTTTATACAATTTTTTTATGGGATCCTTACTTTTAGGGAATGGCAAGACTGACCAGGCGATGAGTCATTTGTCCAAAACTCTTGAGAAAAATCCAAGGCACTTTAAAGCAAGATTGATGACAGCAGACATCCATTTCAGGAACAGGGACTATTTTCTTGCTGAAACTGAGATTACTGCGGCACTATCTCTCCAGCCCGATAATTACAGGGCAAAGCTTCTTCAAGGAGATATTTTTGCAGGGCAAGAAGAGTTAGATAAAGCACAAACCGTATACCAGGATCTGATCAAAAAATATCCGGGCAACCCGGCTGCCTATTTTAAGCTGGGCAATCTTAAAATGGTATTAAATGATCCGGGTAAAGCACTTGAGCTTTATGAAGACGCCCTTGCAATAAATCCCAATCTAATTGATGTGTTCACCAATATAATTCGGCTTCATGCCTCACGCAAAGAGTTTGATATTGCCCTTAAAAAGTGCGATGCCCGCCTGAGTGAATTAGGTCAGACAAAACCCATTATCTCATCGCTTATCCTCAATCTTAAAGGCAACCTTTTATTGGGTGTGGATAAAAAGGATGAAGCTGGCCGTGTCTTTGCCCAAGCCATTGAGAACAACCCCAAGTTTATTGCACCCTATCTGGCTTTGGCACGTCTTCACCTTTCAAATAAGAAAGATGAGCAGGCGCTTGAGACTTACAAAAAGCTTATTGAACAAAGATCTGATATAGCGGGTCCCTATGCACAACTTGGCACCCTCTACGACAAAAGAGGGGAAAAAGAGCTTGCCGAGTCTCATTATAAAAAAGCCCTGGAGCTAAATCCGGATCACATTCCAGCCATGAACAATCTGGCGTTCTTTTATGCTGAACAGAATCGAGAGATGAACAAAGCGCTTGACCTTGCCAGAAAAGCCAGAGAATTGAGCGGGGAAGTCCCTGCTATCATGGATACACTGGGTTGGGTCTATTATAAAAAAGAGTTGTATGATTCTGCCATAGAGGAATTCTCCAACTGCATTGACAAAGAACCGTCAAACCCGGTTTTCCATTTTCATCTAGGTCTTGCCTACAATAAAAAATGGCAATATGCTGAGGCTGAAAAGTCCCTGAAAAAAGCATTGGCACTGGATAAAAACTTTGATGGAGCGGATGAGGCCAGAAAAATTCTGGAGCAGATGTAATAGGGTAACATAAGAGATAAATAAAAAAATCCGGGAATGGTAGTTGTCACCATTCCCGGATTAATTATGCTGTATCAATTAAGCTTTTACGGTTTCTTTTTTCTTTTTTGAACTCAGTTCAGGGAACTGATGGTAGAAGTATTCGTTGGACTTGCCGTCATTCTTACCTTCTTCATTTTCCCTTAACTCAATACGGCGTATTTTGCCGGAAATTGTTTTTGGCAGCTCATCCACAAACTCGATGATTCTGGGGATCTTGAATTTGGCCAGTACTTCAATGGTGTGCTTGAATAATTCAAGAGCCAATTCTCTGGAGGGTTCCTGTCCCTGGGCCAGGATAACAAAGGCTTTAACCAACTGATGGCGTTTGGGATCAGGTACACCGACAACTGCTGTTTCCATAACCGCAGCATGCTCGATAAGCGCACTTTCCACCTCAAAGGGGCCAACGCGGTAATCCGAAGATTTGATAACATCATCAGAACGGCCCACAAACCACCAGTATCCGTCTTTATCAAATGTGGCTTTGTCACCGGTATAGTAAAGACCATGCTGGAAGGCTTCTTTTGTTTTTGCTTCGTTTTCAATGTATTCCTGGAACAGGCCTATGGCACGCCACCTGTCAAGGCGGACAACAATATGGCCGGTAACATCCGGTTCTGTGATTTCTGTTCCGTCATCATCTGCCAGGATTACGTCATACATTGGGGCAGGATACCCAAAAGAGCCCAGGCGCATTTTCTTTTCCATCCAGGGCGGGTTGCCGATCATACAGGTGGATTCGGTCTGGCCATAGAAATCACGGATTTCAGTGCCTGTCGCATCACGCCACTGGTCAATAACTTCCGGGTTCAGGGGTTCGCCTGCGCTCAAGGAGTATTTCATCGCACTTAAATCATACTCGGACAGGTCCAGGCCGACAAAGGCACGCCACGCTGTAGGCGGTGCACAAAAGGAGTTGACTTTATATTTGGCAACAGCATTGATGTATTTTTTGATATCCAGTGCCGTGAAGTTAAACCCTGTTGCAGTTGCACCCATGTTAAAGGGTGAGAAAAAACTACTCCATGCCCATTTGGCCCAGCCGGGGGCGCTCAGGTTATGATGGATATCGCCGGGCTCAAGACCGATCATAACAGCTGTAGACAAGTGGCCTAAAGGATAAGATACGGCAGAATGGCCGACACGTTTGGGAAGGCCTGTGGTACCGGATGTAAAGAAGCAGAAAAGTACATCTTCGCTTTTTACTTCTGCGGCCTCGGCTTCAGGGGTTTCTGCATCAATTTCAGGATAGGATACCCAGCCGTCTTTTTGTCCGAGAACCAGTTTGGCTTTAGGCGTGCAGTTGGCTTTTTTAAGGGCATCGTCAACCAGATCAGTCAGGCCTTCAAAGGCGACAATAACGTCAGGTTTATAAGCTTCAAAACGGAACTGGATTTCCCGTTCAGTCATGGTGGTCGCTGTTGGAACAGAGACCAGACCGCCCTTGATACCGGCAAATGTGGCAAACCAGGTTTCAGGTACGATAGGAGTCAGCATGTACAGGTTATTGCCTTGCTCAACACCTTGCTTGCGCAGGTAATTTAACAGTTTGTTACCATTGGCAGCCAATTCTTTATAGGTAAATTCTGCTTCGGCATCCGTATCCATGTCTGTCCAGATCAGGGCCAGTTGATCTCCCCGTTCTTTTACATGAATATCTTCAAAGATTTCTTTGGCCCAATTAAAATTCTTGGGCAGTTCGGATGTGTTCAGCTTTTTAAAGAAATCCTGCGCTTTGACTTCACGTTGAGCCATATCCTGGATTTCATTCAGTGCCATTGCCTCTCTGTAAATGCTTTCCAACGACATTTGCTTCCTCCGATTTAGATTATTACAAATAGTCTCATACCAGATAGCCTTAAGTTTACCTTACTCTATCTTCATTCCTTGTTCGTTAGGGAAACTGGTGCTTTAGATGGTGTTCTAGGGATGCCCACAATACCAAACCACCCGCTATAGTGTTATCAGGTGGTGAATTATCTACAATCGGTTGAAATCCTTTTTTTTATGTAGGTTGGTTTTGTGGTGTTTTCTAGGTTGAATTATTCGCTGTTTGTAGGTTCGCTGACCTACAAAATGGCCTGTAAGAATTTTTCAAATAGAATGTTACGTCCGCATAGGACCACAACGACCTTTTTTCCGGTCCAGACAGATGCTGTTTTCAGAAAGGCTGCCATGGCTACCCCGGCAGCTCCTTCAATGATATAACGCTCATAGCTTGCCGTAAGTTTCATGGCAGATTTTATCTCTTTTTCTGCAACCAATACCATATCATCTATGACTTTCTGACAGATGGGGAAGGTCACAGCATCCTTTTCCACACCGCCGGCCGTACCGTCAGACAGGGTCTCATTCTCTTGTACGTCGATGATTTTTCCCTTTTCAAGACAGTGGTACATGGAGGCCGCATTTTTAGGCCAGCATGCAATGATTTTGGCATTTGGGGCTACCTGCTTAATATAGGAGCCGATGCCTGAAATCAGACCTCCGCCCCCAACAGAGACGAAAACTGCATCAATGTCAGGTTCTACGTTAAGAATTTCAAGGCCCACAGTCGCCTGGCCTGCAATGACTGTGGTGTCATTGTAAGGCGAGATAAAGGTTTTGCCCGATTTTACAGCCTGTGATGCGCCTTCCATTTCTGCTGCAAGACAATCACCTTTTATCTTTTTTACATCAGCACCCAATTGCTGGATGGTTGCAAGTTTCGCAGCGGATGCATCTTCAGGTACGAAAACAGTTGTATGGACTTTGGCTTTTTGGGCAGCCATCGCAACTCCCATTCCATGGTTTCCAGACGAAGCAGTGATGATTCCTTTGGTTTTGTCTTTAGGGGAGAGAGATAATATTTTATTCAATGCACCTCTTAGTTTAAAGGAACCGGTTTGTTGAAGATGTTCACATTTTAAATAGACCTTTGCGCCTGTGTGGGCACAAAAGGCCGGGCTATAACTTAGTGGCGTTTCATGGACAAGACCGGGCAATTTTTTAATACGGGCATCAGCCTCTTTGATGGTGGTCAGGCTAATCATGGTTCAGGCATCCTTAAGATAGTTGGTTTTTTATTTCGAATTATTACGCAAATGCATTGCAAACGGCTGTGGCAATCTGAACATCCTGGACTGCGACACCGGTCAGATCAGCCACGGATATACTTTCCTTGGTTCGTTTTACAAGTGCAGGTGAGTCGATAATCGTACCCAATTCAAGAATACGCTGTTCATCCAGCATTCCTTCAACCAGCGCTTTTGCAATTTCACCCCGCTCCCGGCACTGGGAAATGCTGTCGGCAATAATGATGTCAGCTTTTTCAAGGATACTTGAGGCAAGTTCCTGTTTACCGGGGGTGTCTGATCCCATGGCAGTGATATGCGTCCCTGGCAGGATATCATCTATGGATAAAAGCGGGCTGGTGGAGGGCGTGGTTGTGACGATTAGATTACACTTTTGGGCCACCTGGGCCGGGCTGTCCGCAACAGTAACGTGGTATCCTTTGGCTGTCATTTCTTCTTTATAGTTTTCTGCATTTGACGGTGTTCTTCCCCAAACAAAGACCTGTTTG
>JAKSAU010000435.1 GCA_022361535.1 Desulfobacterales bacterium | reverse complement strand
TGTCTATGGGATATACGGCGGTGATGAAGGTATTGTGATGAACGGTGATTTTACAGGCAGTGTCAGTGCAGAATCCGGCGGCAATTATGCCACCGCCATAAATGCCGAAGGTGAAGACTTGGTTGTGAACGGCAATATCGGCGGCATTATCAGCGCTAAAGCATCGGGACAGCAGGCATATGGGATATACGCATACGTGGATGATATTCTCATCAGCGGTGACCTGTCTGCTGATGTGACAGCCATTGCCGGAACAAGTGATGCCAGGGCCGTATATACGGAAGGCGATGATGGGGATTCCGATATCTGGATCGGCGGGAATATGTCCGGTAATATCACAGCCACTGCCGGAACAGATCAGGCATACGGATTCTTTGTTGAAGATAATGACCTTACCATAGACGGAAATGTAACAGGTGATATCACCGTAACCGCAGGTGATGACAGTGCCTATGGCATGTATAGCGGAGGAGGCATCGTTATCGGGGGGGATTATACAGGACTGATGACTGTGGAAGCAGGCGACGCAAAAGCATATGGTTTGTATGCAAGGGGTAATATCAATATCGGCGGTCAGCTGGGAGGTCGTATTTCCGCCACTGCTGCCGGAAGCTACGATGCATATGGCATATCAATGACGGGAACCGGTACCGCTTTTTCTGTTGATGGCGGAATTTCAGGTGATATTGCGGCCAATGCCGCCACCTATAATGCATACGGGATCTATCTATATGACGGTGATATTACGGTAAATGGCGGGATACAGGGTGATGTCACAGCCGTTGCCGGCACATCCTACAACGCCTACGGTTTCTATTCTCCCGATGGCGACATTACCTTAAACGACGGCATACAAGGAAATATCACTGCCACTGCCGGCACATACAACGCCTATGGGATCTCCGGAGAAAATATCACCATAACAGGCGGGATTTTTGGAGATATAAGGGTTCAGGCAGGTCAATATAATGCGTACGGGATCAGGGGAACAACCAGCCTGGATGTTACAGGGAATATCACAGGAGATATTCGGGCCACTGCAGGTGAAAGAAGCGCCTATGGTTTGTATGGCTTTAACAGTCTGACCCTTGACGGGGATATGACAGGAGATATCTTCGCGGATGCAGGGGATGATACGGCAGTGGGGATGTACGCTGACACCGGGGATATAAGCATTACCGGGAGTATGGTCGGCAACATTACGGCCACAGCCGGGACCGACGATGCATATGGCATTTATGCAAGTAATAGTGACATCTCCATAGACGGCAGCGTCTCAGGGAATATCTCTGCCACTGCCGGCAATGACAATGCCTACGGCTTATCCACGGTTGGGAATATCAGCATTTTAGGCGGGATCTCCGGGAATATCTCGGCCACTGCCCATACGGATTCTGCCTATGGGCTTTCCACCTTTAAGGACAACGCAACCATAACAATAGAAAACGGTATTACAGGAGATATTTTTGCCACTGCCGCCGGCTACGATGCATATGGAATTTATATGTCAGGAGCCGGTACCACCTTTTCCATTGACGGCGGAATTTCAGGCAACATTACAGCCAATGCATCCAACTATAGAGCATACGGGATCTATCTAAATGATGGCGATATTACCGTAAATGGCGGTATACAGGGGGATGTCACAGCCGTTGCCGACACATCCTACAACGCTTACGGGATCTATTCATCCAATGGCGACATTACCTTAAACGACGGCATACAGGGAAATATCACAGCTACTGCCGGAACATATAATGCCTATGGTATCTCTGTAAATAACGATCTCACCATAACAGGCGGGATTTCTGGTGGTGTAACGGTTCAGGCCGGTGAATATAATGCCTACGCCATTAATTCGGCAAATGACCTGAGTGTTACAGGGGGTATCACAGGAAACATTGTTGCCACAGCAGGTCAAAATAATGCATACGGGCTTAATGCGGCAAATATTCTGGGTATTACAGGGGATATCACAGGGGATATTTTTGCCACGGCAGGGGACTCCAACGCCTATGGTTTGAATAGCTTCAGCAGCCTGACCATTGATGGTGATATGGCAGGCGATATCTCAGTGGATGCAGGGGATGATATGGCTGTCGGGATGACCTCCGGAGTTGGAAGTATCATCATCACCGGGGATGTGGCCGGCAACATAACGGCAATTGCCCAGACCGACCATACTGCAATGGGGATTTATGCCAAGGGTGGCACTTTGAACGGCGGTAATGCCGCCACTGCAGTTGATGTCTCAGGGGACATCACAGCCACGGCAAACGGCCTGGCCGTGGGTATTGCAGCCAATGATGCCATGAATCTGAACATCAGCAGCACCATTACGGCCACGGATTCTTCCGGCGGCACTGCCAATTATGCCATCCGTTCCGGTGCTGATGACGGCGCAGGCGGCTGGGTGGATGCGGCTGTAAACGATACGATCCAGCTTTCCACAGGTGCGGTTATCAATACCCAGGCAGATCTTGCAGGTGGAACAGACAGCCTTACGCTTACCGGAACCGGTATCCTTTCCGCAGAATTTTTAAACACGGAAAACCTATATAAAACCGGTTCCGGCACATGGTCTTTAACTGCAGATCAAACCGTGGACCTGACAGAAGTTAGCGGCGGAACTCTGGCAGTGAATTCCACACTCACGTCAACAGATGTAACTGTGAACTCCTCCGGTGCGCTGGGCGGTTCCGGTACCATTACAGGCGATGTGGTCAACAACGGCTCTGTGGCACCGGGAAACTCCCCCGGCACGTTGACCATTGCGGGTAACTACACACAGAACAGCGGCTCCACCCTGGATATTGAAATTGCAGAGTCAGCCCAGGACCAGCTTGTTGTTACAGGCACCACAACCATCAACGGCGGAACCCTGAATCTTATTGTTGATGAGGGTGTGCTGGTTCAAGACGGTGCATCCTATATCTTCATTGATGCCCAGGGTGGTTACTCAGGCTCGTTTGACGACTATGAGACCAACTCAATATTTTTGACCCTGAACGCTGATGATGGCGCAGCAACACTGGGGGGTGTTGTCAGCAGAGCATCCTATTCCATTGCGGCCCAGGACAGTAACTCTGAACAAGTGGCTGAAGCACTTGACACAGCTTTGCCCGTCGCAAGTGGAGATTTAGCTGATGCGTTAAGCGCCCTGGATCTTGTATCGGCAAGTGATGGAGCCACTGCCCTGACACAATTGCACCCGGAATCTTATAGTGCACTTACAGAAAACTCGTTCAGCACAATGCGTCTTTTTTCGGGAATTGCCCTGGAACGGTTCTACGCTGTAAACAGTGATGCCACACAGCTTACCTTTCAGAACCCAAGCCGCATGTTACGCCTGGTAAGTTCAGGGTCCCTTACAAGTGAAGGATTAAGCTCGCTGAATATGAGCACGCAGAACACACCTGGCGTTTCCAAAAATCAATTGGGGATTTACTTTGCCCCGGTCATGCAATGGGAAGAATACGATACCACAACCAACCGCACCGGTTTTGAAGCAGATACACTCGGGTTTACTTTTGGCGCGGACTATAAGCCTGCTGATAACTGGCTGGTGGGTCTTATTGGCGGCTATGCAACAACAGATACTCAGTTTGAAGCACCAAGTTCCTCTACAGCTGATTCTAACCATGCCATGCTTGGCATATACGCAGGATATAAGCCTGGCAATTTTTATTTCAACGGCATGGTTCAAGGCGGCATCAGTGATAACGAGATGACCCGGTATATTGATTTGTCCTCTCAAACCTATGAAGCAGAAGGTGACTTTTACTCATATAATTTAGCCACCAACCTGACCACTGGTTATGATTTTACATTTCAAAATTATACATTCGGACCTGTTGCCTCTCTGGACTATGGGTATGTGTACAATGAGTCGTTTTCAGAAAGCGGTGCATCCGGTTTGAATCTGGATGTTGAAAGTAATAGTGCCAATTCGTTCAAGACCGGTTTGGGCGCCCGTATGATGGCTATGTATGATTTTAATACAACTACCCGGGTGATACCATTTATCACGGCCATATGGTCCCACGAATTCCTTAATGATTCACGCACCATCACTTCCAGTTTCATCAGTTCCCCGGGATCGGCTTTTTCCGTAAGTACAGGAGATCCGGACTGAGATTCCATGTTGTTGAGTGTCGGCGCAACACTGAGCGGTGAATTCAAAGCAGACTTTTTTATCCGCTATAATGGAGACCTGCTTGCCGGCAGCCGTCAGGCGCATGCAGGTGTTTTTGGGGTGCAGTACGCATTTTAACGTATAAAGTTAGGAACCTAACTGTTTCATTGACAAAGAAATTCGTTTCCTTGCCGTATCCACTTCCAGCACCCGGACCCGTACCTGCTGGCGGACGCTTACAATTTCGCCGGGATCTTTGACAAACCGGTCTGCAAGCTGGCTGATATGTACAAGTCCGTCCTGGTGGACACCCACATCCACAAACGCACCAAATGCAGTGACGTTGGTTACAATACCCGGCAGAACCATACCAGGGACAAGATCTTTGATTTCCCGGACCGTATCGTCAAAGGCAAATGATTGAAAAGAAGGTCTGGGATCCCTGCCCGGGGCTGATAATTCCTTTATAATGTCTTTTAGGGTGGGAAGCCCTGTTTCAGCCGTGATATAGGGTTTGAGATCAATGGTTTTATCCAAATCTTTTTTCCCGATCATGGTCTTGACAGACCAGCCTAAATCCTGGCCGATGGCATCCACGATATGGTAGGACTCAGGATGGATACCCGAGTTGTCCAGGGGATTTTTCCCCTGCTTTATTCTTAAAAATCCGGCAGCCTGCTCAAATGCCTTGGGACCTAATCGCGGCACCTTCAGCAATTGCCTGCGGCTTAAAAACGGGCCGTTTTCATTTCGAAATGCCACAAGGTTGGCGGCAATGGTTTTGTTCAGACCTGATACCTGGGTTAAAAGTTCCGAAGAAGCGGTATTCACTTCTACACCGACCCGGTTGACACAACTTTTGACCACATCATCCAAACTTGCACGAAGCTGTCCCTGGTCCACATCATGCTGGTATTGGCCCACCCCGATGGATTTAGGGTCGATCTTTACCAGTTCAGCCAAAGGATCCATGAGCCGTCGGCCAATGGATACCGCTCCGCGCACGGTAATGTCATGGTCCGGGAATTCTGACCTGGCTGAGTCGGATGCCGAATAAACAGATGCACCGCTTTCATCGGTCATGGCCACATCAATGGTCTTATCCATACCTTTGTCTTTGAACGCCTCCATGACAAGGGCCTGGGTTTCCCGGCCTGCGGTTCCGTTGCCCACGGCAACTGCTTCCATGTTGTAGGATTTGACAAGTTGGACAATTTTAGACTTGGCTTTATCAGGTTTGTGCAGATAAATCAGATCATGATGAAGCAACTTGCCCTGGGCATCCAGGCAGGCCAGTTTACACCCGGTTCTAAACCCAGGATCAACCGCCAGCACTCTTTTTTCTCCCATGGGCGGAGACAAAAGAAGATCCCTTAAATTGCCTGCAAACACCTCAATGGCCAGCTTGTCTGCACGGGCTTTTAATTCACCCATCATCTCTTTTTCCATGGATTTGGATAACAGGCGTTTGTATCCGTCCTTGACCGCCAGAATCATCTGGTCCCGCGTTTTGCCATGTGTTTTTGACGGATGGCGCATGCAAAACCTGCCCAAAATCTTTAATGCCTGTTCTTCCTGGGGCAAAACATGAACAGTAAGAACACCCTCTTTTTGGCCTCGGAACATGGCTAAGATTCTGTGAGACGGTGCTTTGGATGCAGGTTCGCTCCAGTCAAAATAATCCTTGAATTTAGTCCCCTCTTCTTTGGCGCTTTTTTTAACAACAGATGAGACCAGGGCTTTAGATTGGAACAGTTCTCTTATTGCTTTGCGGATATCCGGATCCTGACTGATGTCCTCGGCAATGATATCCTTTGCCCCTGCCAGGGCTGCGTCCATATCCGGTATATCCTTGTCCGGATCAATATACTTTTTGGCTTCAGGCCAAAGCTCTGCATGAGTCTGAGCCCGGATAAAAGCTGCCAGGGGTTCAAGTCCCCTTTCTCTTGCCTTTGTAGCCCGGGTCTGTTTTTTGGGTTTATATGCCTCGTAGAGATCTTCCAACGCGCTCAAGTTATGGGCCTTTTCAATGGCCGCCTCAAGTTCAGAGGTCAGCAACTCCCTTTCAGACAAAGACTTTAGTATCGCTTTTTTACGATCAGAAAAGGCCTTAAACTTTTCCATGCGGTCCCTGATATCAGCGATCGCAACCTCATCCAGGGAACCGGTTTTTTCCTTTCTATACCGTGCAATAAACCATACAGTGGCACCGTCCTCCAGCAAGGACACCACGGAGGACACCTGTCTGGTATTAAACCCTGTTTCAGAACTAATCTGGTTTATTATATCCACTGTATCTCCTGTTGCTGTTCCGGTTCATTGCCGGTTAGTTGGAACAAAACTCCGGTTGAGGGGTTAATGCATAATTGACAAGAATATGGGAAGAATCTTTTGTATCAATAGAGACCGGCTGATTAATGATCAGCTCTTTTTCCTGGCGTGTCATGACCGGGAAACCATAATGGCTGTTTTGATGCTTCAAGGTTTTACCTGAGTCCAACCGTTTGCGTACAAACTCAACATGGGCCTCAAGCCGTCCCCTGATAACCTTATCAAACATGGGCAGGCTTTCCTGCTTTAGTGCATTATTGGTCTCAGCAAGGGTCTCATCAATCTCATACCCTACCGAATGCCTGCCTGCAGCCATGGCAGCCAATACAGTTGTTCCCATGCCTAAAAACGGGTCCACCACAAGATCTCCTTTAACCGAATACATATTGATCAATCGGTACGCCAATTCAAAAGGAAATGCAGCGCTTCTGCTCCGTGTTTCTTTATCGCCCAGGGCCTGGCGGGTACCTTTTAGATCCAGCCAGACGTCTGAAAACCACTGATTGCGCTCCTCCCAGAACAAGGCGCTTTCCCGCCGGTTCTGCCGCTGCGATTCTTTTGTAAATTCCCGTTTGCCACCTTTTCTTAAAATCAATACATGTTCGTGTTCCAAGGTGACATAAGCGCCAGCAGGCAGCATACCTGATCCCATGAATTTGTTGGGTGCATTGGTCTGCTTGCGCCATAGAATAGACGGTAATGCGCAGAAGCCAAGTTTTTGTACAGAAGTCAAAATCCTTGCATGATTGGTATACAATTCAAAATTGCCGTTCAATGTTCGTGTGGCATCACCGATATTAATACAGGCAAATCCGCCCGGCCTTAATACTCTGTAGAGCTCTTTCCACACCTCATCCAGCAGTTCATGCATAAGTTCAAAGGCATTGGTACCGTTTCCGGTGTTAATATATTTATCAATTTCAGGATTCTGATGTTTGAACATCTCATCCCACATCTCGATCATGGGATAAGGTGGAGATGTTACCACCAGATGAACACTTTCATCTGCCAATTTGCTCATCTGCCTGGAGTCTGAAAAAAACGTTTTATGAGCTGTCTGCATAGAATCCTTTGGTTATTATTTATTCCTGGGCTTCATTATCATTTTTTCCTTTTTAAGTAAATTTTTGCTTTTCTTGACTTAAGTCAAGGCTGCTCAGATTCAATCGTCTTATAGTGTCCTACAATGTAGCACCAACTAATCAATCAAAAAGGAGTGGCCATGAAGAAAAAAGAGATATCCAGGCGTAATTTTTTGAAAAAAAGCACCCTTGCTGTTACCGGCAGCGCCCTGCTGCCGTCTATACTTACATCACAAAATGCGTTTGCTAAAAGTAAAGACAAACAGAAAATGTTCTGCTACCAGTGCGAACAGACCATGGGCGGCAAAGGCTGCACCCGCATGGGCGTCTGCGGTAAAACACCAGAAGTGGCAGCACTCCAGGATCTTTTGATCCACACCCTCAAAGGGCTGTCCATTGCCGCTGTTGAAGGACGAAAGGCTGGCATTTCTGATGTTGAGACCAACCGGTTTACCTGTATGGCCATGTTCTCCACCCTTACCAATGTAGAGTTTGATCCTTACCGGTTTGAAGATCTGCTCCATGATAGTGTTTCCCTGCGCGATAATATGATTAAAAAGGTTAAGGCTGCCGGCGGTACTGTGCCTACTTCAAGCGATTCCGTAACCTTGAAGCTCAAACCCAGCCTTGACGGAATGGTCGCCCAAGGCAGGCAGTACGGTTTATTTTCCGATCCTGACGTTGATCCTGATATCCGTTCATTGCAGCACCTTCTTCTCTTCGGTATCAAAGGAATGGCCGCTTACACAGATCATGCTGCAGAACATGAGCAGGAAGATGAAGGCAACTATGAATTTGTTCACCGTGGAATGGCTGCCCTTGAAGACAAATCCCTGGGTGCTAACGAACTGTTAGGCCTTGTCCTTGAATGCGGTGAAAAGAACCTGCGTGCAATGGAATTGCTCAGCCTTGGCAACATACAGGCATATGGCACACCTGTCCCCACTAAAGTGCCTCTGGGCGCTAAAAAAGGAAAAGCTATCCTGGTATCCGGCCACGACCTTATCGATCTTGAAGCAGTACTTAAAGCAAGTGAAGGCAAAGGCATCTATGTATACACCCATGGTGAAATGCTGCCTTGCCATGGTTATCCGAAATTTAAGGAACGCTTCCCCCACTTTTACGGTCATTACGGGACTGCATGGCAGAATCAGAGAAAAGAATTTGATAAATTTCCCGGTGCCATACTCATGACCTCCAACTGCATCCAGAAACCCAAGCAGACTTATAAAAAGAATATCTTCACCACAGGTACAGTCGGATGGCCAGGTGTTACCCATGTGAACAAAAACAACCTAAAACCCCTCATTGATAAGGCTCTTGCCCTGCCAGGCTACACAGAAGACAAGCCCGACATGGAGATTTTAGTTGGATTCGGCCATGACACCGTTCTTGGTGTCGCAGACAAGATTGTTGCCGGAGTAAAAGACGGTTCCATTGGTCACTTCTTCCTGGTTGGCGGCTGTGATGGTGTCAAAAAATCAAGAAACTACTACACTGAATTCGTAGAAAAAACACCGGATAATAGTATTGTTCTGACCCTGGCCTGCGGCAAGTTCAAATTCTTTAAACAACAACTGGGAGACATCAACGGTATTCCAAGACTGCTTGATGTGGGCCAGTGCAACGATGCCCATTCAGCCGTTCAGATTGCTGTCGCCCTGACAAAAGCATTTGATACTGATGTAAACGG
>JAKSAU010001078.1 GCA_022361535.1 Desulfobacterales bacterium | reverse complement strand
GTTGCAGCCATGAATCATCCAAACGATTTCCCAGGTAAATCCGTACTATATTGAATAAGGATCCGTGGTGTCAAGTGGGTTCGTGAGAAGCTGTCAACACCTTAATCGCTGCATACGCTCATCTGCTTGGCGTGTTATGATGGAATCTTCGGGAATTCCGGATAGCGTTAGACAAGTTAACCTGAGTCGTAGTATTGTTGATCATTATTCTCAAATCCAGTCAGTATCATTCTCATCTGGATCTTTCGGATGAAAAAACTGGTAAATTTTTGAAAAGGAATTCAATATGTATGTCTGCCTGTGGTGTGGTTCCAAAAAAACGAGCAGGAGCGAACTAATCAATTATCGCGAATTAATCGGCTATCACAAATGCAGTCAATGCAAAGTTGATTGTAACTACGCGAAAATCGTAAAAGCAAATAATATAAATGAATTTAGAAAGAAATATCCGGGCGTATGCATCCAGGGGAATGTTCACTCCAATGCCCCTTATCCCAACAGGAAAACAGGCAGGAAAATAAGTGTTTGCAATACGACCTCCTTATCCGCATATACAATGGACAGAAAAATGAACGGAATAAGCAGTTCCGCCAATACAATCACTCATGAATTCGGACATATGATAGGTCTGCCTGATGAATACAATGAAATAAGTACTAAAACGCTGTCAGAAGATCCTAAAGAAAGAAAACTGCAGTTGTGGTTGCAGTTATTGAGCGTGAACAATATCGAGCCTCCAACGCTTGGGAATTACTCAAAAGTTAAAAATGCCAACATAATGAGAACGGCTACCATTTCCGAAGATGATTTTCAATTGAGGCATTATATTACAGTCTATGAGGCGCTGAAAACCAAGTTCAAAAATGTTGAATTTTGTGACTATGATTTCATTAGTAGAGATATTTTATAATTTCAATTCCCCGGCTATCTCACCGCTTATTAACACCCGACGAATTTGAAAAAGGTCGCGGTTCAATCCCAAAACGTCCTGAGGGATTCCACAAGCTGCCTGTCAGAGTCAACCACTTCCATCTGCCGCCACTCAGCGGGGAACAGGGGCCGGTAGTCGGCCCGCAG
>JAKSAU010000604.1 GCA_022361535.1 Desulfobacterales bacterium | reverse complement strand
TTTCTAATTGGAGAAGAACAAGAGCAGAAGCTCCTGGTGTCATAATGAAAGAGCATGCAACGGTATCCAGTAGATGACTCCTGGACGCTGAAACCATGTCAAAACATCCAGTCAAGCTTTAAGCATACAAAAAGTTTAAAGAATGTTGGTAGTATGTATGAAAAAAAGAGAACGATACATCATGAATGAAACAATAAAGGCTCTAATGGAAAATCTGGCAGGTAGGAATATAGCATCGAAATATTTCAGTCATTTATATGAAGCTAAAAACGAAATCCTAAAGACGATTCATAAAGAGGCAACGGTGGGGATCGGGAACTCTCAGACACTGAAAGAGATGGGGATTTCATATGCACTAGATGCCAGAGGGAATACGGTATATGATAAAAATATGGCCCAGACTAAAGAGGAGGCAAATGAGCTAAAGAAAAAATCGCTACTCACAGATTGGTACATCACGGGAACCAACGCCATATCCATGCAGGGGCACATTGTAAACATTGATCACAGCGGGAATAGGGTCGCGGCAATGAGCTATGGACCTGACAAAGTAATCATAGTGGTGGGGAAAACAAAATAGAGAAGACCCTGCAAGAAGCAATAAACCGTGCCAGAAATCATTCAGCTCCGTTAAATGCAATGAGAGCAGGGTACAATCCTCCCTGCGTGAAACTTAAGACGTGTATTGACTGTAAAACAAAGGAGCGGGTTTGCTTTAACCTATCCATAATAGAAGGGCAATTTGACCCTGATAGAATGAAAGTATTTATCGTAAATAAAGACATTGGTTTTTGAACGACTGAAGTATTTGCGATGGATAGGAAATAGGCTGGTTTGTCGGGGCAATCGAATCTAAGGGCAAACGGTATTTCTTTGCGATAGAGGCAAATGGATATGTAGCAAAAGCGATGACTATTGATATCCTTAAGCATCTAGAAATCTATTAAGTAATAATGGTGAAGAGAGTAAGTATGCTGACGCATGAAGCAACACCGGATAGAATAAAGCTTATGAGATAAAAATTTGCAGTCTGACTGCATGTGTATATGTTGGTAACTTCGTGACATATGTGAAAAAAGCTTGACAAAATGATTGAGGCTGTATATTGTATAGGTGCGCATATCCTACTGCTTTGGTAGGGATAGGAACCGGCACTATTCGTATGCGAATCCTTATGGTGAAAGTGAATAACCAGTAGTGTTGATCAAATCTATTAGGAAAGATCTATACGATAAAAGTTAGTAGTAACTAACCATTGATTGGAAGGGTATGCGACTCAATAATATCAGAAAGGAAAATATTAGCTTGCTGCATATTAAAAACTTATCAACAGAAGTAGAAGGC
>JAKSAU010000662.1 GCA_022361535.1 Desulfobacterales bacterium | reverse complement strand
GATTTTTTACAAAAAATTCGGCAGCCGCTTCTTAGAATAAACGGGCCGGTATTTGCACAGGTATTTGCATTTGGGATGCCTTTTTTCACCAGAGCCAATCAGGTATTTATTTTGAGAACTGCTATACGTAAAAAAATTGAATCATTGATTAAAGACTATAAAACAATGGATCTATTGACCATAGGCCAGGACACGGTTTTCAATCACATCATTACCAAGGGTAAAATCATATTGGCCCACATCTTTGAATCCAAACTTTTTGTAGAACCCTATGGACTTGTTCTTCACCCAGGTGTAAAGCCAGAACCGGCTGCCATACCTTGCCTTTACTTCACAAAGAAGGTCCCGCCCGATACCCCGGCCCTGAAAAGGCGTATGCACATAGAGTTTTTCAATTTCAAATCCATAGTCTGATTCTTTGTACCGGGACTCAAGGTTGACAAGTACGTATCCGCGCAGATAAATATCATCGCTCCATACCAGCAGCTTATACTCTTTTTTTGTCAATACACTTAAAAAATAGTCCTGATTAAATAATGACAAAGCAAAGTCGGAATTTTCAGTCCGGATCCCTTCAAAAGAATACGTATCAAACCATACAGAAAGGGAAAGTGCAGCAAGATTTGCACAGTCTGATGGGGTTGCCTCCCTGATCATCGCCTTGTCCCCAAAGAAGAATCAGCATCTGCTAAAGGCTTTAACACTCTATTCTCCGGGTGCTGCTGACAAATCATTGCTTTTATGCACCCAAATCCGGCCTGCAATCAGATAAACACTCACAGCCCCTAAAATCAAATACCCGAACATCTGAACATTTTTGGTTTTAAATATAAAGGCCAGGGCAACAATAATTGAGGAAGACAAAATAAAAAAAATAGGTTTAGGAATCTGATTTAAAATAACCCTGCCAAAGTGTGCAAACCGGATATGGCTGACCATCAGACCGGTTGAGATACTGGTGAACAACCACAAAAACAATGGACTGGAAACAAGCGATGCCCCAAGCACGATAAGGGCTCCGGCAGGACTTGGAAACCCATTAAAGATACCTGCTGGCAGGTCTGTCCGTTTTTTGTCTTTCATCACGAACCGGATCAGGCGAAAGGCCACGCCTGCAATAAAAATCACGGCAAAAAACCAGGCCAGCATTCCGCCGCGCTGAATCACCACATAAGCCGGAGCCAAGCCAAAGCTGACAAAATCCGCGATATCATCTAAATATGGCCCATATTTTGTTCCGCCGTGTTTTAAAGCCATGCGCCCGTCAAACAGATCAAAAAGCTGACCCATGATAATGACACAGATGGCCCAGGCATAAAGATGATGATAGGTCAGCACCAAACTGATCACACCACAGCAGAAATTAAGCATAGACAAGATATCTGCGTAAAGGCGGTTGGGAATAAACTTAAAAATCATTGATGCAGCAGACAGGATAACACACCCCATAAGAACCCCGTCAGCTATATTGAGCATATCCGGATTTGCATCCATAAGTGCACACAGGATCACCAGGGCAAAACAAATGATGGCTTTTATCTTACCGAAATTATTGGCTGCACCAGAGACATTG
>JAKSAU010000291.1 GCA_022361535.1 Desulfobacterales bacterium | reverse complement strand
TTTCGGATGGCATGGCATCATCCATCTGCACCGGTTTAAACCATCTTACCGCCATCCGGAAGGATTCTGACACACCATCCGGGGCGGTGTTTCTGCTCGCAGACCAGCCCCTGGTAACCGTTGAGACCATTCAAACCATTTCAGAAAAAGGCCGTACCTGTCCTGGTAAAATTATTATTCCTGTTATCGACGGCAGGCGGGGAAACCCAGTCTATTTTGATAATTGTTTTTTTACGGCTATGACGCACCTTGAAGGAGATATTGGAGGAAGAGCGTTGTTCACCCGGTTTGCCCATGCTGTGGAGGAACTGCCGGTCACAGATCCCGGTATTTTCCTGGACATTGATACCCCAAAAGCCTATGAACAGCTTTGTCAAAAGGAGGAAAAATGAAACTGATGGAGGCTCTGGATCTCAAGCCGCCTAAAATCATTTCCCTTGTTGGCGGCGGCGGCAAGACCTCGTTTATTTTTACCCTTGCAAAAGAGGCTGTCGCAAAAGATTTTTCCGTCCTTGTCACCACAACTACAGCCATGTTCAACCCGGACTGTTTTGAAACTTCCAAACCATCTCGCATGCGATCCCAGCCCTTTGATCAGCTATTTACAGGCACGGTTGGGGAACTTGCTGCTCTGCAGCCTGATCCCGGAGCAATTTTAGTGTCAGGTTCAAGCCTTGGTCAAAATAGAAAAAAGCTTATTGGGTACAGTTTAGATGACCTTTCACCCCTGTTGGATACCCATAAATTCGATATAGTTCTCATTGAAGCAGACGGAGCGCGGATGAGGCCGGTCAAAGCACCGGCTGATCATGAACCCGTCATTCCGATTCAAACGGACTGGGTGTGTGGCTGTATCGGTCTTGACTGTTTAGGGTCTCCTCTTGACACACCCCATGTTCACCGCCCCGAACTTCTTGCTCAAATTTCCGGACAAGACCAGGGTTCACTCATTACCAGCCATACCTTGCAAAAGCTTGCTAAAGCTGAAAACGGACTATTTAAATCTGCGGCTTCTGACACTCGAAAAGTCATTATCCTGAACAAGGCAGACACCCGGGAATCTATGAATCAAGGAGAAGAAACAGGCAAAGCGATTTTGAGAGATAAAACTGCAGACCTCTGCCTGGTCACCTGTTTTTCAGATACAACCACGCCTGTAAAAATAAAACTGCCTGGCTGACACTTAAAATAGAACCGTTATTCCTTGAGTTTTTGCCTGCGCCTTTGAATAATTCACTTTGTGAACGGTATGCTCGTTACTATCAAACAGCCGTATGCTGCCCCCTTTATTGGATAGTTGTATATCATGTCCACTCAAAGGAACTGGTAAAAACTCTCCAGCCGCAATCAAGTCGTCCTTAAATACGTGACTGTTATTATTTTTATCTTTTAAACACCATCCGGTTAAAGGTTGATCATCCGCACCAGTGTTTACCAGTATTATCTTTTCCAATCCGGGGTCATGACCTTTGGGATTAATTTTTGCCCCAATAATTCGAACTGAAGACGGGATATTGCTTTCTGGCAGATTCGGAATCGGTTCAGGGACTACCGGTGGATTGTGGGTCCCGCCATCCACAATATCTGCAGGTCCAAGA
>JAKSAU010001074.1 GCA_022361535.1 Desulfobacterales bacterium | reverse complement strand
GCATGCCATACGGGCAATCTTTTTATCCCAGAATTTAAAATCAGGCATATAGATGTCAATGATACCGTCGAGAAGGGAAAGGGTATCAGGTGTTTCATATCCGGAACAATTATAGACAAGCGGCAGGTTAAGGCCCAAATCAAGGGCCAAATCAACAGCCTGGAGTATAAAAGGCACTACATGGGTCGGGGTGACAAAGTTGATATTATGGCATCCCTGGTTCTGGAGCAATATCATGACCTGAGCAATCTGTTCCGGTGATGCGGTCTCGCCTGACCCCCTGAGACTTATGTCTTCATTTTGACAGAAACAGCATTGCAGATTGCAATTGGTGAAGAATATGGTGCCGGACCCGCGTGTCCCTGACAAGGGAGGCTCTTCACCATGGTGAGGCATGAAACTTGAAACCAGGGCTTTATCCAGCGTATTGCACACTCCTTTCTGGTTTTGCGTTCTGTCAACCTTGCATAACCTTGGACAAAGTGTGCAGCAGGTCAACATTTCTAAGGCCTTAGGAATAGAAACTGCCAACATCTTTTTTTTTTAGCTATATTCATTTCCATTTTGTTGTATTCCTTTATTGCACTAAAAAGATGGTTGATTTCGGACTGGATTTTTTCCTTTATCTTTCCAAAGATTTTATATACTAATCATAGTAGTTTCACTGCTCTTTTCAATTCTTTTCTAACCCTTTGGTATCACAAAAGGAGACTCGATGGCCATTTCTTCTCTAACCAAACTCGTTCCGGGAACCAGGCAACTGGCATTCAACAAATTTATCCAAATTTTAAAGCAGGAAACTATTCCTCTTGAGATCATAGATGTCCAGGGACAAACTTGGGAGACCGTCCCGGGAAATATCAGGCATCGCCTTATGATCAGGGATCATCGATTTTTCAATGCGCTTTTATCTCCCAATGCCTATTCGCTTGGCAGCGCCTATATCAATGGGTATTTTGATGTGTCCGGAAATATGAGGGAATTGTATGAAATGGTTTGCGATAAGTTGCTGAGTACGGATCAATCCGGAAAAATTTCTGCTTTTTTTTCAAAAATGGTGTCGCCTGTGTTGGCGTTGCTACCATCAGGTATAAGGGAGAAGGAAAAAGAAAATATCCGCTACCAGTACGATCAACCCGGAAGATTTTTTCGAATTTTTTTAGGTGAAACCATGGGGTATACATGCGGGTATTACTCCGACCAAAACAGCTCTATGTCCGATGCACAGAATAAAAAAATGGAAATCGTCTGTAAAAAACTGAGGCTGACATCCGGCGAGCATCTTTTGGATATCGGTTGCGGATGGGGAAACCTATCCGTATATGCAGCCAAGCATTATGGCGTAAAGGTGACAGGTATCACATTGAGCCAAGAGCAAAAGACCTATGCAGAAGAATGGATTAAAAAAGAAGGGCTTGCCGGACAAGTGAAAATAAAACTACTCAACTACAGGGATCTGGAAAACAACCAATACGATAAAATTGCTTGCGTGGGAATGTCCGAACATGTTGGCAGGGACAATATGTCCACTTTTTATGATACTGTGTATAGCTGTCTTAAGCCGGGCGGCCTTTTCATGCAGCATACCATCACCACCTACAGCCAACCCAAAAAAAGCCGCAATAATCTATTTTTAGACACTTATATGTTTCCTGGTGGAGAGTTGATGCGGGAACAAGACCTGGTTGACCTTGCAGGGCAGTCCGGTTTTGAGTTGCTAAATGCGGAGAATTTCAGGCCCCATTATGTTAAAACCCTTGCGGACTGGATCTCTCGCATGGAACAACACAGGGACCAACTCATTGACATTGTAGACGAAACCACCTACCGGATTTACCATGTTTTTTTTATCGGCTCCTTGATTTCATTCAGGCAAAAGGAGATTGCATTGTTCCAGAATCTTTTTTGCAAAACCGGTTCCGGCATAGAGGGCGATCATCTGTTTACTACGCCATACGCAGAAACTACAAGCTTTACTGTCGAATAGATGTCAGATTTCTTTAAAGGCCAGGGCATGATCGGCTAACGCTTTACTCAGCTCTCGTGTCTTTACTCCGGGATACCCATCCCCGATAATGGTATCGTTGATTTGGATCACCGGGACCACCCCTTTGTTGGTTCCGGTGATAAATACCTCTTGAGCATCAAGAAGAGTTTGAAGGGGAAGGGGCTGTTCAGATACCGTCATAGTTTTTTTTGCCAAAGAAAGTACAGCCTTTCGGGTAATGCCTTTGAGAACCCCTTTTGCAGGTGTTACAAGAGTGTTGTCGATCACTGCAAAAAGGTTGGAGGTGGTGGCTTCTAAAGCCATGTCGTCGGAATTGACGTAGATGGCTTCCACCGCACCGGCAGTTTTTGCTTTTTTAAGGGCCATTGCTGCAGGCACATAATCAGTGACTTTGGCATCAGGCAGAGCCCTTTCTTCATAGTGGGTTATAACCTTTACACCATCTGTATACCATGTAGAAGGCAGGGCAGGGATATCAGTTGCAAGTACGATAAGGCGCGGCATACCGGTAGGATTAAAAAAATCAGTGCTTGATCCCCCGGTCACAAGCATCCGTATATTGGCTTCATCAATTTGCGGGTTTTTTTCCATGACCTTAAGAACAATTGTTTTTATTTCCTTTTGTGTCCAAGGTATTTGCAATCCAATTTTTTCTGCTGAGTTGATAAGGCGCTGAATGTGTTCGTCAATAAAATAAGGCTTGCCACCGAATGTCCTCATGATATCACAGACAGCATATCCTCTGAGCACAGCAAGATCATCTACAGGAATCACTGCCTGGTCCCAAGGTACAAACTTTCCGTCGACATAGACTATTTTCATCAGTCTTTTCCCCATGATTGAAAATTCATATCATCTATAGTACAAAATTATCTGTTCAAGATAAATATAAACCAATAAACTTCAATGGATTTATTTCACGAAGCTGGCTTAGCCTTCAGGAGTATAAAACATGGGATTGTTCGCAGGGATTCGATATAACATCAAGGGCTTGGCTTTGGCCTTGAAAACGCCCTCTTTACTGATACTTGGATTGATACGCTTTTTTGTTGTTCTATTATTAACGATTCTCTTATCCGGGATGGTGCTTTATTGGCACAACGAGATTTTGTCCATGGTCTGGCAGATGCCTGAAGGTAAATGGATGATCTATTTGTGGCATGCCGTTTCCTGGTTATTGTCCATAATTCTTGCTGCCCTTGCCATGGTGGTTTCTTATCTTGTAGCCCAGGTCTTTTTTTGCGTGTTCATTATGGATTACATGTCCAGGATCACCGAAAGGATAGTACTTGGCAAAGAGGTGCCAATAACACAAGGATCTTGGTTTGAGTTTTTCATTTACTTGATCCGTCAGGAAATCCCAAGGGCTGTTATCCCTGTAATCATATCCCTTATACTTTTGGTTGTAGGATTGTTTACTCCATTAAGTATTGTTATTTTAATACTATCATCAGTGACTGCCGGTCTTTTTTTAGCCTGGGACAACACAGACCTCATACCTGCCAGAAGGATGGTTCCTTTCAATGAGCGGATCGTTTTTCTTAAGCAAAACCTGCTGTTTCATATCGGGTTCGGCCTTTTGTTCCTTATCCCATGGGTAAACATACTTTTTCTATCCTTTGCTCCGGTAGGCGCAACGCTTTACTTTATTGACAAGGAATACTAATCGTCATGGCCGTGGATCTGATCTGCAAAAAAGTATCAGAACAATCCGGGACTCAAACAGAACCCGAAGTTAAAGAAGAGTCAGATCCGGTTATCACTTGTAAAAACTGTATGGGATTGGTTACGAAACCTGATTTCAGGATGCAGGTTGAACAACAATTTTCCCACACCTTTGCTAATCCCCACGGCCATGTCTTTGAGATCGGGTGTTTTAGCCGGGCTGACGGGTGCATTGAAAGTTCGGTTCCATCCGATGATTTTTCCTGGTTTAATGGGTATGTCTGGTCAATTGGATTGTGTAGAAATTGTAAAATTCAACTGGGCTGGATTTTTCTTGCCACAAAGATGGACAGGCCCCAAAAATTTTATGGTTTGATACTAGATCAGTTGGTTTTTCCATAGAACGATTTGACAAATTTATTTTTTTCAATATAATTTAAGGTATTGAAATTAGACAGATTCGACCTCTTCGTAACGCTGTAGTACCATTTTCCTTATCTTTTCACTTTTATTAACCAATTCATATCTTTACAGGTAAGGAGTTTTTAACATGAAAGAACATTTAAAGGCAGGCGACGTACCATCTCCGCAAATAAAAAGTGTTTATGTAAAACGGGCGGCAGTGGACCGTAGATCTCCTGTTGACAGGCGTATTCTGGATATGGGGCCGGGATATCCCGGAACCGAAAAAAGAGTGAAAGTAAAAGACAGGCGAAGAGGATGGGAAGATCGCTACGGCTGGGAGCGGATCAGTAAGTGGAGCAGTTCCCCTATTTATTCAGACCTTCCTTAAGCTGCTGTCAGTCAATTTTCAGAGTTTTTTATTTTTTCATTAGTCCCTTCCATTGCAGGACCAAGTTTCATTTGTTTTGGCGCAAGGTTCATGGTAAAACCATTGGGTCTTAATCATCGAAAACCCAATTTATGAAGGATTAACCATGAACGTGCTTATCACCGGTGCAGCCGGCTTTATCGGTTCCGCACTTGCTCAAAGGCTTCTGGGCGACGGGCATAGTGTCTGTGGACTGGATAATCTAAATGATTATTACGACGTAAACTTGAAAAAAGACAGGTTAGAGCGCCTCACTTCACATTCAAATTTTGAATCTATACAAATTGACCTGGCTGATCGGCCGGCAATGACAGATTTATTTGAACAGCATGCATTTGACTGTGTGGTAAACCTGGCTGCACAGGCAGGGGTACGTTATAGTATTGAAAATCCGGCCTCTTATGTAGATTCAAACATGGTTGGATTTGGCAATATCCTTGAAAGCTGCCGACATACCAAAGTTAAGCACCTGGTTTATGCATCCTCCAGTTCCGTGTATGGACTAAATACCTTGATGCCGTTTTCCGTAAGGCATAATGTAGATCACCCCATAAGTCTTTATGCCGCATCAAAAAAAGCAAACGAGTTGATGGCACATACCTATAGCTATTTGTACAACCTGCCAACTACCGGCTTACGTTTTTTTACCGTATACGGCCCTTGGGGGCGGCCGGACATGGCACTGTTCCTGTTTACAAAAGCCATACTCAATAACAAACCGATCAAAGTATTTAACAATGGGGATATGCAACGGGATTTCACATACATTGATGATATTGTTGAGGGTGTTGTGCGGGTTATGAAAAATGTACCCCAAAAAGACCCGCAATGGTCAGGTGAATCGCCTAATCCTTCTTCTTCATGTGTGCCCTATAAACTATACAATATTGGAAACAATCAGCCTGTTGCATTGATGGATTTTGTTCATGCAATAGAAGACGCTATCGGCAAAGAGGCACAGATTGACTATCTTCCCATGCAGCCAGGTGATGTGCCTGCAACCTGGGCGGATGTAAACGATCTTATTGAAGATACGGGATTCAAACCTCAAACCCCGGTTAAAGAAGGAATTCAAAATTTTGTGGATTGGTACCGGGAATATTACGGATAAAAATCAAGGGGAGCCTTGCCATAAGACTCCCCTTCATCCTTTTCACTAGTTTTGCGGCCTATTCAAGTGCCCTTGATACAATTTCATAAAGATTCTTTGATAACCCTTGTGTTCCTGCAATGGTTTCAAGTTCTTTTTTCATCAAAGTCTGTCTGTCGCTGTCATATCGTTTCCACAGGTTGAAGCAACCTGCCAGTCGGGCCGCCACTTGGTGGTTGATTTTATCCAAACCTAATATCGTTTGAGAAACAAATTCGTAGCCTTTGCCGTCAGCCTGGTGAAAATGAAGGGGATTGTGCATGGCAAAGGTGTAGATAAGCGCCCTGACTTTGTTTGGATTGGACAGGGCAAAATCTTTGTGGGACGCCAGCCCTTTAACCAGGCTTAGAGTGTCATCCAAGTTGGACTGGGCCTGAACAGCAAACCATTTATCAAGAACCAGGGCTTGAGAATACCACTTGTCATAAAAGGCGCTGCAGGCGGAACTGCGAAGTTTTTGATCCGTATTTACAAGGATTTTAAGAGCTGAGAATTCATCCGTCATGTTTTGGGCAGATTCAAACTGGGTACGGACCATTTCTTTGGCCCAATCTTCATTTAGGCTCCCAAGATAGGATAGGCAAAGATTCTTTAAGCTCCTGTTTGCCATTGCTTCATGAGAAATGTCTGCCGGATCGCTTTTCCCGCTGCTTTTGAACACTTCTTTGAGTTCTGCAGTAAGCTTGCCTGCAATTTCTTTTTTGAGAAATTGTCTTGCATGGTGAATGGCCTCTACATCAATCGTTTCGTAGTGGTCTTTAATTTCAGTTTCCAAAGGTAAGGCAAGTGCTTTGGCTGAAAATGCCTTGTCTTTATCGGAAGTCTTTAAGGCTGTGGAAAATGCCTGAACAAGGGTTGGATTTACGGATAAGGGTTTTCCTGATTGAATTTTCGAAACCAATTGTTTGATCTCTTTGAGAAAAAGGGTCTGAGCGGCATCCCATTGGTTAAACGGGTCCGTATCCCTTGCCATAAGAAACGCCAGGTCGTCATCAGTAAAATCTGGTGCCAGCCTGATTGGTGCTGAAAACTCCCTGAATGCAGATGGATACGTATCCGAATCTACATCTTTGAAAACAAAAGTTTCTTCTTCTGAGGTCAGCTCAAACATGTCTTCCGACTTAACTGTTTC
>JAKSAU010000713.1 GCA_022361535.1 Desulfobacterales bacterium | reverse complement strand
TTTTACCCGTGCAAAACAGTCCTGGAGGGAGTAGAGGATATTTAGCATGAATCTGGCCGTAGACCAGACCGAACCTGACACATCGCATAAGGTGACGATTTTCCCTTTTCGCAAGGGACGGTTCTTTCTTACTATCTCCACAGGTACGCCCAGATATTTGCCTGACCGCCGGATGGTTTTTTTCACATCCACCATTCCTTTTCTGGCTGCAGCAAATCTTAAGGTAGATATTTCTTCAAGTTTTCTCACCCATTGGTCAACCACATCCTGGACCCGGACCATCTCATCATGAGTCAGATTGGAAAACGGGACCTCTCCCAAGCTCGGGTATCTTTGTTCCCCAGACCCGGCAGAGCGAAGGCCTGCATTGTCCGGCCTGGGATCGTCATTTAAAAAAGAAAGGGCCTTTTCAAGGCGCTGGCTTGCAAAGTCTTCCATTCGGAGGGCATCCCTCGGATCGACCGGCGAATCCGGGTTGCCTAAAAACTGCACCACCCGCTGTTTCATCTTATTGATAGCCAGCATCACCTCCAGGCGCCCTGTTAATTGACCCAAATTGGATTTCACGGCCTGTACGGCTTGGGTTTCCTGATCATGGATCTGATGTACTGCCTGGATAAAGGCTTTTGGGTCTCCCTGCATAAAATCCATGAGTGCCTGGTCTAAATCGCTACTCTGCTCCTGGCCTTCCATGGCCAAAAAAGCATCAGTCAAACCGGTGTCGAGTTGCCGATCATGATCTTTTTCTGAATCAATGGCTTTACTATCGGTTTGAGGCAGAGCAAGTTCTTCTTTTTTCATTTCCCGAAAAAACAGTGCATAAAGCCGTTCAAACGCATCCTGCTCACGACGGCTTTTTGCGAAATTGGCCCTTAAAATCGTATGAAAAACGGCTTCATCATAAGGACCGCTTAAGTCGAGTTGGGAAAGGCAATCAAGAACCTCAGCCGTTGATACGCGCATGCCGTTGGTTCGGCAGCAGGCAGTGAATTCAAGCAGCAGATCTTCCACGTTACAAATCAGGCACCGACCAGTTCCCGGATTCGGGTTCTGACCACAGCATAGTCTGCTTTGTGCTTGCAAAGGGTATTTAACGTCTGGTCCAGGACATCAGGGGTTAATGAATCCTTTTGAAGAATCATAAGGGAATTGGCCCAGTCAATGGTTTCAGAAATGCATGGTTTTTTCTTTAGATCCAGTTCCCGGATACGGGCCACCGCAGAAACAACCTGCTCCAATAAGCGCTCTCCGATACCTGGCAGTTTTTCAGCAACAATCCTTTTTTCAGTTTCCATATCCGGATAATCAATATAGATGTGGATGCAGCGTCTTTTTAATGCGTCGCTCATGTCCCTGTAGTTGTTGGAAGTCAAAAAGACAAATGGACGGGTTTTGGCACGGATAGTACCCAACTCCGGTATGGTCACCTGGAAATCTGAAAGCAGTTCAAGCAAAAAGGCCTCAAATTCAGGATCGGACTTATCAATCTCATCCACCAGCAAAGCCACAGGATCATCAGCCGTGATAGCTGCAAGCAGCGGGCGTGTCTGTATGAACCGGTCAGAAAAAAAGGCATCTTCATGCTGGGCAATTTCATCTACAGCCTGAGCCAGAGAGGCACTTGCAGAAACAACATCGCTGATTTTTTCTTTAAGCATCTGGGTATAGAGAAGTTGCTTTGCATAGGCCCATTCATATAAAGCCTTGGATTCATCCAGGCCTTCATAGCACTGCAAACGAATCATATCCCTGCCAAGGCACTGGGCTACTGATTTGGCAAGTTCGGTTTTACCAACACCGGCAGGTCCCTCAACCAGCATGGGTTTATCAGCCTCCTGTGCCAGATAAACAATGGTGGCAATTTCCCTGGAAGGAATATAGCCGGATCCCTGCAACTGAACCTGAACATCTGACACACTATTAAACGACATTCTCAAACCTCTTTTCATGTTCACATTTCTAAATACATTTAAATACCAATAATATAGTCAAAGGGCAAGCCTATGATTTTCTGGACAAATGCATGTAAATATGAATTGAAGAACTGTCATCACGGATAAGGACTTCAGCCGTTTTTATTATAGACCAAACTTCTGTGAAAAGCTTTGTACGTCATATCTGAATCGTAACTTTAAAAAGCGATGAAAAAATCGGCAGTGCTTTCCGGGATGACAGTTCCGATGGCTTTAAAAGCCGTAGTCTTGCCACATATTTTCCTTGACAACTATCGTTAATAATATTCATATTAGTTAATATTATTAACTAAAGTTAAGATAGGTAATTTTATGATCACAAGGCGAGAGCGAATAAGGCAAATGACATTGGATGAAATCAAGGCACTGTCATGGGAAACTGTTTCAAAAAATGGCATAGATAAACTGACTGTAAACGGGCTTGCAAAACAGATGGGCATGACTCCGCCCGGTTTTTACAGATACTATAAAAGCAGGGATGCCCTGATTAAAGATCTGATACTCGATGCATATGCATCCTTTCGCTCTGCCCTTGAAACGGCCAGGGACACCTGCCCGTCAAAACAACCTGGTATAATTCTTTGCCGAATCTTTACCGCTTACAGGAAATGGGCAATTGACAACCCTAATATGTTTACTCTTTTTGCCGGACGGCCGGTATACGGATTTGATCCGTCTGACGATCAGGTAAAAAGGGAGGCAGAAAAAGTATACACCATCTTTATAGACATATATCAAAATGCGTGGGAAATGGACCAGGTCCAACCACCTGAAACAACAGTTCCTGAAGAAATCAGCTACCTTTCAAAAGGACTCTCGTCAGCAAAAAATGAATTTGGCAACATTCCCCCAGAATCAATCCGTGCGCTGATCAATGGCGCCTGCCTTGTACACGGGATGATATCCATGGAAATATCCGGCAGGCTGGAACCATTTATCCAGGACAAGGCCGGATTCTTCGACCACCAGATCAGGGAATTGATCCACCGTTTGGGCATGGAAACCGAATAAGAGTTCCAAAATATTATTAAGGAGCACTTCAATGACAAACTCTATCACGCCAATATCGTCCCATCCCACAGAAGATGAAATCACAAAACGTCTGAACCGGGTACAAGAACAATTAAAGACCCTGGACCTGGATTTTTACCTGGTTTTCAACCCGGACAATATTTTTTACCTGACCAATTTTGCCAACTATGTCCATGAACGACCCTTTATTCTTTTGGTACCATCATCAGGTACCCCTGTATTCCTGATGCCCAAATTAGAGGAGCCCCATGTCAGAATCCGCTCCGTTGGCAAACTCAACTACCTTCATTACTTTGAATTCCCGGCTCCCAAAGGGCAGCAATGGTCAGACCGCCTCAATGACGTTCTTGCACCGAAACACAGGGTCGGTATTGAGAGCACATGCCCCGTTTTTATCGCAAAAAACGTAGCTGCCACCCTAATTGAAACAGATATTGTTGACAACGTTCGCATGATAAAAAGTGATTATGAGATCGGCAGGATTGCATACACCAGCAAACTGGTCAGCCAGGCCCACGCCCAACTTCTTGATGCGGCCCGGCCCGGCAGGATGATCGTGGAGGTGCATTCTAAAGCAACAGCAGCCATTACCAAAAAATTGCTTTTAAACAACCCCAATTCAAATCTGTTGAACACAAAGTTTGCCGCCATTGCCCAGCCCCCGGAGCTATCCCACGATCCGCATAATTTTACCGATGTTTTCATGACATTCACCCAGGGCGGCCCCCATGTTTCAATTGCCAGCGGTACAGCCAACGGATACGGTGCTGAAGTAGAACGCACCTTTTTTATCAACCATGTTCCTGAAGCCGCAAAATGTCCTTTTGATGACATGCTTGAAGCAAGGGCTCTGGCTTATGATTTAACAAGGCCTGGAAACCTGATGTCAGAAGTAGATATCAAGGTAAATGAGCTCCTTAAATCCAAAGGATACGAGGACAATCTTTTGCACAGAACCGGACACAGCTTTGGGGTCACCAACCATGAAGCCCCGTTTCTGGCCGAAGGTTATGATCATGAGATCAAACCGGGAATGGTATTTAGCATTGAACCGGGCATATACTTGGAAGGATTAGGCGGATTCCGGTTTTCTGACACGATCCTGGTAACCCGGAAAGGCAATACCACCCTGACCCAGGCGCCCCGGACATTGGATCAATTAACCATAAAAAGAAAAGCCTCTTTTATAGACAAAGCAAAGGCCCTTGTGGTCAATCACCTTTCGCGCAAGGCCTGACTCACCGACAGATAAAAGGAGGAATAAAAGCTTTGCTTGACAGTCTTGACATACTGTTGACAAGTTTGACACATTGCCTATCCGCCTGGATTTTAAGATATTTTAACAGCTAACTCTCCCAATTTTGCAAGCGCAGTAAAACAAAAACTGCTCACCTACCCCCTTGTTTTTTGGTTAAAGACCGGTTACTAACTCTTAAATCCATTGGTCTTAAAGCGTTTCCCGTTTATATCCATTAATTCGCAGTACCATGGCACGCGGGTTGCTAAAACCTTATGGACTTTTAAACAATAATACCGCACGAATTTTACGGGCGAGAAAATAGGAGAAAATGAATGTGCAATAACCACACAGATGCCATTTTAGACTTGAGCGGAAAAGTTGCCCTAATATCAGGAGGATCATCAGGGATCGGATACGGTACGGCAGAACTTTTGGCCATGAAAGGAGCGGTCTCAATTATCCTGGATATAGACGAGATTAACGGCAGAAAAGCGGTTGAGACAATCCTGTCAAAAGGGGGAAAGGCCGAATATATTCATTGTAATATTACATCAGACCAGGACTGCAGAACAGCTGTTGATGCTGTGGTTGGCGAACACGGCAGAATAGATATTCTTTTCAACAACGCCGGAGTAATCCGTAGAAAAACAGTCGAAGACCTGGATGAAAACGAGTGGAATCTGGTCATTGACGTCACTTTAAAGGGGGCTTTTCTGCTGTCAAAATATACCGTTCCGGTAATGGCCAAAAACGGTGGCGGCAGCATCATCAACACCGGGTCAGGCTGGGGTCTTAAAGGCGGAGGCAAAGCAGTGTCTTATTGTGCAGCCAAAGGCGGCATCGTAAATATGACCCGTGCCATGGCCATCGACCACGGTCCCCAGAATATCAGGGTGAACTCTGTGAGCCCCGGTGACATTGATACCCCTCTTCTTCACGACGAAGCAAAACAACTTGGCCAGGATGACGCTTCTTTTATGGAGGAAGCGGCAGACCGTCCTTTAAACCGTGTTGGTCAGCCATACGACGTAGCCAATGCTGTTCTTTTCTTTGCGAGCCCCATGTCTGCGTGGATTACCGGAACAAACCTGACAGTAGACGGCGGCGGCCTGGCATAAATCCGAGTCCGGAAATTATTTTTTGGCAACCATCATAATTGGTACATAGGCTCGTTTATCCTAAGAAAAAGGCATCAGGCGGATTTTTAAAAAAATTCGGCAGCCGTTTCTTAGGACAAACGAGCCGCTCTTTGTCTATACGATCACCTTAATTATTTTCATCTCCTCTTGAAAAGAGATCGGTTTTTTATCAGTATGACTGACAGATTCTTATTCAAGGAGGCTGATGATGACATCCGGTTCTTTTCACCCGGTCATCCATGCAAGCCTGTGGATGACCGGCACTCTTTTTTCCTTTGCTGCCATGGCTGTTGCCGGCAGGCAATTATCCACCGACCTTACCACGTTCCAGATCCTTTTTTTCAGAAGCCTGGTCGGTTTAGCAATCATTGGTATCCTTGCCATTAAAACAGGACGGGCCACCCTTGCCACGAAAAATTTTTCTTTGCACCTGGCAAGAAATATTGCCCATTTTGGCGGACAGTTCGGCTGGTTTTACGGAATCGCGTATATCTCTTTGGCTGAAGTTTTTGCCATAGAGTTTACCCTGCCGGTATGGACAGCTGTCCTGGCTGTCATTTTATTGAAAGAAAGAATAACCCGGCCTAGGGTTGCAGCTATTTGCATGGGACTTGTGGGCATGCTGATTATCTTAAGGCCTGGCATGGGGATTATGAGCACAGCATCCCTGGCGGTTCTTATCGGTGCCGTCTGCTATGCCCTTTCCCATACCCTGACCAAAAAAATAACCCTGACAGATACCCCTTTGTCCATTCTTTTTTATATGACCATGATCCAGCTCCCCATGGGGCTTGTACTGTCCCTAAACCAATGGCAGACACCGGGACCCCGGTTGTACTTCTGGATATTTCTTGTGGGTATCACGGCCCTGTCCGGCCACTACTGCATGGCCAGGGCTTTGAAAGTGGCTCCTGCAACAGTGGTTGTTCCCCTGGATTTTTTACGTCTGCCCTTAATTGCCTTTGTAGGATTTTTATTTTACAACGAACCTTTGGATGTCTTTGTTTTTGCCGGCGGCCTTATTATGCTTACTGGAAATTTCATCAATATCAGGGCAGAGCAAAAAACTGTCGGTTAAAAGAAAAGTTTGCATCTTAATAAAACTAAAATCAATAGAGGGATAACCCATGAACGTCTGCGTTGAAGGAAATGTGCTTGAAGAGCTGCTGGGGTTGTTGAGCTTAGAAAAAATAGAAGAAAACATATACAGGGGACAAAGCCAGGACCTTGGTTACGGAAATGTATTCGGCGGCCAGGTATTAGGACAGGCGCTGTCTGCGGCCTCCCGAACCGTATCCGAGGATCTTTGCGCCCACAGTCTGCACGGATATTTTATGCGGGCCGGAGATGCAAGCCAACCTATTGTCTATACGGTAGACCCCATCCGTGACGGCCGTGCGTTTTCCACCCGGCGGGTAAAAGCCGTGCAAAAGGGGCGGGCCATTTTTTCCATGTCTGCTTCCTTCCATAAAGGAGAGCCTGGATTTGAACATCAGGATACCATGCCGGATGTTAAGGGCCCTGAAGGCATTGAACCTGAATTGGATATGGCAAAGCGGCTGTCCAAACATATCCCGCCCCATATCCTTGAAAAACTGCTCTGTAAAAAGCCCATTGAAATTCGGGTTGTCAACCCGGTGAATCCATTTGACCCGAAACCCATGCCCCCTGAGAAATATGTCTGGTTCAGGGCCATTGATAAACTACCGGATGATGCAGCCATACACCGGTATATGCTGGCTTACGCATCTGATTTTCATCTGGTTTCAACTGCCCTTTACCCCCATGGCAAAACATTTTGGTCCCCGGACATGCAGGTGGCCAGCCTTGATCATGCTATCTGGTTTCACCGGGACTTTCGCATGGATGACTGGCTTCTTCACGTCACCCGCAGCCCCAGCGCAGCAGGAGGCCGGGGGCTCAATTTTGGCGCCATCTATACCCGGGACGGCACCCTTGTGGCCAGTGTTGCCCAAGAGGGGTTGCTCAGGATACTGGAGTAATTGGCACAGTCACGCTAAAACATGGTCGACGGATCTTTTTTACGCTCCTGTATCATGCGCATGCCTGATTCAAAAAAGGTTTCTGGGATATCTTCATCTTCTGTCCTTCTAACCAAAGATAAGCTTTTAGTCGGACATTTATGGGCACAGACCCCACAGCCGATACACATGTCAGGGTCATATGAAACCTGCTTGAGATCCCGGGGTTTAGGTGTACCGTTTTCAGGTGCCAGAGGTTCTGCACGATCTTCCAGGCAGATGGCATCAACCGGGCACCGTTTCTCACAAAGACCGCATGCTGCACAGGTGTCTGCATTCACATTAACCTGGTAATTTGACCGCTGGTGATACTCCCGGCGCACCTCAGGCATAAGCTGGATAGGACGCAAGAAAATACAACAGCAGGAACAGCAGTTACAAATAGTATCCATGCCCTTTTTTGTATTGGATATAGCATGAACCAGTCCTTTATCCGCACACCTTGCAAGGATATCAAGGGTTTCCTTTTTTTCAATTTTACGACCCATCTCATGCTTTACAATGTGCCTGCCCAACCTGCCGAAATGCAGGCAGACCTCAACCTCGTGACCGCAGCTTTGCCTTGATGAATCCATGTTCATGTTGTGACGGCAGGCACAAGAAGAAACCGTATGAAAATCCTCTTCGTCCACATAAGCCAAAAGATCTTCATGTGGCAGGATCGGACGAGTATCTTGAATAACACTGTTGACCGGAATGGCCCGCAGGCCCTTGGTGGGATGCCCCATGAAATCAGCGCCAAAATGGGTGTCATAATACTGGTTCATCACTGGGGCAAACTGCCGGTTCCAGTCATTGTCCTGTCCCAGCCACCCCTTCATACGGCCCAAAAAGAAAAGGCCGTCAACAAGACTATACCGGACAGCTGATTTACCTTCTACTTCGAAGATGAACCCTTGACCAAGAAAAGGCTGTATTTTTTTTGCAATGGTTGACGTCGACACCCCATAACGCTGCCCCAGCTCTTCTAATGTACTGGGGAAATGAGGAAAATGACTTAAAAATTTTGCATCATCAGGGCTCAGCCTTAAGTTTAGCATCTGCCTGAGTTCCGGGGTATCAGGAAAATCAAAAACCCAGTTCTGGCTGTGTTTAATAAATGCATCATAGGATTGATCATGTGACATAAAAACCTCCATTCATTTGATACATGATACAGGTAAAAGGGTTTGTTTTTATCTTTTAGCAGGGATATTTCCGTTATGAGCATCGGTTCGTTTATTCCGGAAACGGCTGCCGAATTTATATATAATTACCCCATAGCCACTTAACTTATGGGTTGGCAGAATAAAACAGAAGTGTTAAAAATGACAATTCATATGCGAGTTTTGCCAAAAATAAGGAAGGAGGTAATCCATGGCTGTTATCAGTATTCTGGCCGTCGAAGGAGGGCTTTATTCTAATATCACCGCCATGCATGATGCATTTTATATTGCCGAACTCTGGTACCGTAAATTTGCAGGCCCTTCTGAAACTCCTTTGTTTTCAACACGGATTGTCACCCTTGACGGAAATCCCGTAGAAGCCTGCGGCGGATTTAAAGTAACACCGGAATGCGCCATAGTTGATGCAGGTTATAGCGACTACATGATTATTACGCCCAACCTTCCCCACCTGACAGACATGCCCAAACACATTGACCATCTTTGCAGCCATCTGACAGGCATAATGGACACCGGCACAACCATAGCAACGGTATGCACAGGATCATTTATATTGGCGGAAACAGGTTTGCTCAATGGCAAGCGGGCCACTACCAACTGGCAGTTTGCACGAATGTTTAAAAAAAAATATCCTTTGGTCCGCCTGGAGCCGGACCAGGCCCTTGTTCAGGATGGCAATATTATCACCACAGGGGCTGTGACTTCAGTCTACGGCCTAATTCTTAATATGATCAAAGAGATTGCCACACCGTCTCTTGCAGCGCTGGTATCAAAAGCGCTTCTCATCGAAGGCGGCAGGACTGAGCAAACCCCGTATATGCTATATAGTCCCAGCAAGAGTCATGGGGATGACCAGGTTTTGGAAGCACAAAATTATATAGAAAAAAAATTTGCCCAAATTACCAGCATGGATGATGTGGCCAAAGAAGTTGGTGTCAGTCCCAGAAATCTGATCCGTCGTTTTAAAAAAGCCACAGGAGATCCGCCATTAAAATACCTTCAGCAGATCAGAATACAGAAAGCCAAAGAAAAACTGGAAACCACAAAAGACACGGTTGATGAAATTACATGGGCGGTCGGGTACAAGGACATCAGTTCCTTTGGCCGTTTGTTCAAACAGTATACCCAATTGTCACCCAGGACCTATAGGGAAAAGTTCGCCCTGCCGGATCGATACTAATCTCTAAACAAAATGAGCTGTAAAAATTATGGGCAGGACCCAAAAGGGTTCCTGCCCATGTAAATGCTTTGATTAAATTTTAAACCGGTTCACCATCTGGTTCAAATTTTCCGCCAATTCTGACAGAGACCTGGCTTTGTCATTCACTTTTTCAGCGCCTTCAATACCTTCAGATGCCCCTTCATTGACAACCGCAATATCCTGGGCGACCTCAGCTGCAACTGCAGAGGTCTGGTTGACATTATCATTCACATCACTTACCCCGGTTGCTGCCTGGCTGACATTGTTTGAAATTTCCTGGGTAGTAGCAGACTGCTCTTCTACAGCTGTTGCCACAGTGGTAACAATTTCATTGATTTCACTGATAACAGAGACAATGGCTTTAATCGATTCAACAGACTCCTGTGTGGTTGCCTGAACACCAGAGATTTTTTCATTGATCTCACTTGTGGCTTCGGCTGTCTGTTGGGCTAGAGCTTTGATTTCTCCTGCCACAACTGCAAACCCTTTTCCTGCTTCTCCGGCACGGGCAGCTTCTATGGTTGCATTCAGTGCTAACAGGTTGGTCTGCTCGGAAATATCAGCAATGGTCTCAGTAACCTTTGAAATTTCAGCAGCAGAACTGCCAAGTTCATCCACCTTTGCTGAGACCTGCTCAGCCTGAGAGACTGCCTTTGCAGTAGTATCACTTCCTTTTGCTGTATTTTTCGCAATTTCGTTAATGGTAACGCTCATTTCTTCTGCTGCGGATACGATCATCTGGATGTTTGCTGAGGTTTGTTCAGTTGCAGCTGCCACGGAATTCATATTTGTGGTCATTTCTTCTGCAGCAGCAGCTACAGAGTTAGATTTTTCAGAAGATGCTTCTGCATTTCCTGAAAGTGCCTGGGAAATCGTGGTCAGTTCATGGGAAGAACCGGTCAGGGTTTGGGTGCCGTCTGCAATATCCGAAAACATTGCTCTTAACCTGGTTGACATGGTATTCAAAGACATGGCTAAACGTCCGATCTCATCTTTTTGGTTGATTTCCAGGGACTGTGTCAGATCCCCATCTGCAACTGTTTCGGCCATATCAACAGCTTGTTTCATGGGTTTAGTAATGCCCCGCGTCACGATAAATCCAGCACCAATACCGATGGCAGTGGCTGCAGTAAATAGAAAGATCAGCATAACATTTGAAGATTTGGCTTGGGCCGCAGCACCCTGATTAAATGTGTCAGCTTTATTGTCGGCGAATTTACGAATATCGTCGAGCACAGCAATGAGTTTGGCCAGGTGAGGTCCGCCCTCTTTAATTGTGATTTCAGCAGGATTGGCTGTAACCTGTGCCAGACGCATGGCAATGACTTTATCCCTGATCTGTTTCCAGTCCCTAAACAGCGTCTCGGCTTTGTTTATATCGGTCTTATCTCCCAGAAAACGTTCCTTGAGTAATTCAAACTTTTTTAAGGTTTTCTCTGCCTCTTGATTCACATGGGCCTCAATTTTTTTAACCGTATCAGGCGTGGGAGAAACTGCCAGATCTTTCATATCTTTCAGGATTGTAACAGCCTCAGCCTTGATCTCAATGGCAGTGCTGGCCACAGTAAAAGGATGCTTGTAAAATTTACCGACAAGTTCCGCAGCATTTGCACCAGAGCCCTTTTGCTGCGCCATCGTGTTAAACTCTTCTGCCTTTCCTTTGGCAAAATCAATAAGTCCGTCAAGGGATGACATGATCTTTGCCACATGAGGGGCACCCTCTACACGGGTAATTTCATGGGCATCGTTTTCAATCTGGATTTTTCTTTGTTCAATAACTTTATTTCGGATGGGAGCCCAGTCCGCAAACAACTTTTCCGCTTGCCTGATATTTTTTTTATCACCCAGGAATCGCTCATCCAGAATTTTAAAATATGACATGGCCTTTTTTGCATTCTTGTCAACAATGGCGCGATTTTTTTCTAAACTCTCAAGGGTTTTGGACATGGCCACATCCTTCATGGAGCGATGGATGGCAACAAGTTCAGCCTGAATATCCCGGATACTTGTTCCAACGGCATAAGGGTGCCGGTAGAGTTTTGCCGTCATTGCTGATAATTTGTGTGCGGTATTATACGCGACCACCCCACCAATAATCATTAAGGAAATAACTATTCCAAATCCAATAGCGATTTTAACACCAATTTTCATGTTTCTCATTAATCGTTGTCCTTTCGTTATAAAATACCAAGGTCGTATGGGTACATCACACCACGAAGCACCATATCGCCCCTTCTATCATACAAATTTTATTGAAATCTCTTAAGTGAGAATGACGAATAAATTACCATGTAATCTAAAAGAAAAAAACTAAAAAATGAAAAACTAATACTTTATTTAAACAAAAAGGAGAACAATTACATCAAATTACAATGTATGACATCAAAACCTGCACCAAATGCCGGTTTCGGTCTAAAAATAAGACCAATATAACACACGGGAAAATGCATTTTCCCGTGTGTTATATCATTAAACATTCCTTACCTTCACGACTCTAATTCTGCCTTTAAATCCTTTTTAAGAATTTTACCGGTTGCTGTCATGGGAAGGCTTTCGCGCAGATGGACGATGCGGGGATATTTATAGGCAGCCATCTGCTCCTTTGACCATTCAATGATCTGCTCTTCGGTGATCTTAGCACCGGGATTTGGAACAATATAGGCGACGATTTCTTCGCCATGGCTGTCATGGGCAACCCCGAGTACAGATGCCAAAGACACATCAGGATGGGTGAGCAGGACCTCTTCAATCTCTCTAGGATAGACATTATATCCACCCCGGATGATCATATCCTTGACCCGGTCTACGATATAAAAGTATCCGTCTTCATCCTTTTTGCCCAAGTCTCCTGTATGAAACCAGGTTGTTCCGTCAAAGGCCTCAGCCGTGGCTTCCGGTTTATTGTAATATCCTTTCATGACATTGTGGCCGCGAATGACCACTTCGCCGACCTCGCCCGGAGGCTGCGCATTATTGTCTTTGTCAAAGATATCCACCTCCACCCCCCAGATGGGAGTGCCGATGGAACCAGGTTTGCGATCCTTGTAAAGATGATTAAACGTGGCCACAGGGCAGGTTTCTGACAGGCCGTATCCTTCAAGAATTGGAATATTGTATTTGGCTTCAATGCCCTTGATAATTTCAATGGGAAGGGACGATGCACCGGAAACTCCAACCCTGAGGGTATTGCCTATTTTTTCAAAATTAAACTGGCCGTCTTTATCCTCAAAATTTAACATGGCCCAATACATGGTCGGCACCCCGGCAAAAATACTTGCCCCGTCATTCTGTATGGCTGACAACACTGCCTGGGGCTCAAACTTTGGAATCAAAACCAGGGTATTGCCTGCTGAAAATCCGGCATTCATCTGGCAAGTCTGCCCAAAAGAATGGAACAGCGGCAGCACCAGGGCATGGATATCGTCCGGGGTAAGCTGGAACAGGTACCTGGAGCCAATGGCATTCATCACCATGTTGGAGTGGGAAAGCTCAGCTCCTTTTGGAAATCCTGTGGTACCGGATGTATACAGGATAACGGCTGTATCTTCGGGACTGGTTAATTCAGTGTCACAGGCGATATCTTCATTGGCAATAAGCTGACCCAAGGTCTGGGTACCTTCAATTGGAGACGGGGCAGCAGGATCTGCCGTAATCACACAAAAATGCTCACAGCCCTCAGCCTGGCCAAACCCCTCATATCCGTCCTGAGCCATGGGAAGTTCTGGGGTGCCCTGAAAGCAAAAGTAAGCTTTGGCTTCTGAATCGTTAAGATGATAGGCGATTTCCCTGCCTTTTAAAAGTACATTCAAAGGAACCACAACCGCACCAACTTTAAGGATGCCGTAATACACCATGGGAAAATACGGCAGATTAAGACAGCTTAACGCTACCTTGTCACCCTTTTTGATTCCTTTGGCCTTGAGAGCATTGGCCACCTTGTTGACCATTGCAGCGGTCTGGGCAAAGGTAAAGCTTTTGTCCTGGAAGACAATGGCCTTCTTGCCAGGGAACTCTTTTGCACTGTGTTCAAACGTACTTGCCAGATTTAACATTGAACGCCTCCTTAAAAATTAGTGGTTTCAATATACGTCTTTTCGGTGTCTGATTTTTGTGCCCTTTTGGTCTGCTTTTACTCCGCTTTTATTCTGGGGCAGTTCAAACTAATGCTTGGGCCTGTTTGCTGATAATGGCAGCTAGCCTGTAACCTGCCATGGCAATGCATTCTGCATCCAAAAACGTTTCAGTCTCAGAACGGAATAAGACAGAACACGTAGCAGGAAAACCTTCTTCAGCATCATTGAACAATAAAAGCAGAGGCACTTTAGGCAGGCTATTGACTTCAAGGGCCAGATCATACTGCAGTTCAATATCCGGCTTTGCACCTTGCAAGGGTGCCAGGATATCTTCAAGAAACTTGCCTTTGCCGGACAGGCTTTCACCAATAACTGCCTCGACATTATCCTTGAAATAAACCGTTAACGGGCCTGAGTCTTTCAAATCCCTGAATCCCACCCATGGATCATCACTGGTTTCTGCACTGATTTTTTCAACCCAGTCTTTTGCCATGATTAGGTACCTGGACAGAATAATACAGGTATCATAACCAGGCTTTTTGCCTTCTTGGTTTTTTATCCCATTTGGCGATAATACATACTCTTTGGTAAAATACGGAATAACAAGCTCAGGGCCGTACTGTCCTATGCGAACCTGCCCACCTGCTGCAGGGCCCAATGCTTCCAAATCAAGGGTTGCCAGTTGGTTTAGATAATCTTTATAGTGCTGTTCAAATACGGGTGATACCAAAGACATGAGCCAGCCTCCATTTTGAATTGCCGATACATGGAATATGTCACCTTACCCCCAGACAGCCATCAAATCAAGA